>CAZPVE010000033.1:5529-8215 GCA_964589925.1 uncultured Aurantimicrobium sp.
AACCGTGTACCAGTTGGTGTCGGCGTCAATCCATTTCTGTTGACCGCGATCAAACCGACGCTGGCTCGAGGCGAGCCGAAAGCTGGTGATGGCAAGGCCTTCACTAGTGGTGAGGTGGCGCGGCGTCGTGGCAACGAGGCCAGTCAACGTGAGGGTGTCGGACATGAGGTCTCCTTCTGGGTAGATGAGACCTGAAGAATGACGCAGGACAAACGCGAAGCCCGCATGCCGGGCAGAGGACGTGCAGAGGCCGAGCTACGGCCAGACTGGGGAAAACTAAGCCTCGAGCACGTAATCGCTAAATGACTTACGCACCTTGACAACCTTGGGAACAGCCACAGCCAAGCAGTAGCCCTGGCCAGGGTTTCGAGCGAAGAAGTTCTGGTGATACTCCTCTGCCTCATAAAAATCAGTGAGCGGTTCGAGTGTGGTTACAACTCCGCCACCCCAGATTTCTCCCGCACGGGCGATAGCCGCAGTGAAGAGCTGCTCCTGCGCGGCATCCGAATAGAACATGGCTGAGCGGTACTGAGTGCCAATGTCGTTGCCCTGCCTGTTCAGCTGGCGCGGGTCATGCAACGTGAAGAAGACGTCGAGAATCACATCCGCAGGAATCACCGCTTCGTCAAAATCCACACGCACGACTTCAGCATGCCCCGTGAGGCCCGAGCAGACGGCCTCGTATGAGGGATTTGCAAGCGTGCCTCCCGCATACCCAGACACAACTTCTGTCACCCCGCGAAGCGAGCGGTACACCGCGTCGAGGCACCAGAAACATCCACCAGCAAGCACAAATGACGTCATAGCGTCAGACTACGCCCCCATCAGCGCTCCGCTGATAGCGTGAAGGCATGAGCGTTCGCGTAGAAAAAATCGACCTTCCCGGGATCGGTATCCGTCACGACATTGTCACGAAACTGGGACGACACATTGGCGTGTTGAACTACCGTGACGGGCGTCGAGAACTCGCCTTTTACGACAGCGAGGACCCGGATACCGTGCTTGAAGCCGTTGAACTCAGCACCGACGAATCCGACAGTCTCGCTGATCTCCTCGGCCACAAGGCTCTCCTGAGCCAAATCACTGACCTCGGCGGCGGAGCACTCGGATTGTTCACGGAGCAGCTTCAGCTGGCCAGTGACTCGCGCTACCTCGATCAGCCCCTCTCGGCCACGAAGGCCCGCACGGTGACGGGGTGCTCTATTGTCGCGATTTTGCGAGGCGAAAACGTCATCCCTTCCCCTGCTGCCGACGAGCCCCTGCGCGCCGAGGACACGCTTGTTGTGGTGGGCACGCGCGCGGGCCTCGACAAGCTTGAGCACCTTCTCGCTCAAAGCGACGGGTAACCCATGCACGGCGAAACCCTGATCCTGGTTGAAGTTGGTGCGCTCCTTCTTCTGCTGAGCTTCGTGGGTCGTTTCGCCGCCAAAATTGGGCAGTCGCCCATCCCGTTTTATATGACCATCGGGTTGCTGTTCGGAACAGGTGGTTTCTTAGCTCTCGAAGTCAGCCAACCGTTCTTTCAGACCGGCGCCGAAATCGGTGTCGTGTTGCTTCTTCTCATGCTCGGACTGGAATACTCCCCCCGCGAGTTGATCGGAAACCTCAAGAAGTCCGCAATATCTGGCGTGTGGGATGCCCTACTCAACGCCGTCCCTGGCGCGGCGTTCGGCCTGCTTATGGGGTGGGGATGGGTCGGCGCCCTCGTGATGGCCGGAGTCACCTGGGTGTCGTCGTCGGGTGTGATCGCCAAGGTGCTCACCGACCTGGGCCGCCTCGGAAACCGTGAAACTCCCACAATCCTGTCGATTCTGGTGCTCGAAGACCTCGCGATGGCCTTCTACTTGCCTGTGCTCTCGGCGGTCGTCATTGGGGCTAGCCTCCTCCAGGGTTCCATCACGGTTGCCGTCGCAATCGGCAGTGTGGTGCTGATTCTGGCGATCGCCGTGCGCTTCGGAAAGCGCATCTCCCGCGTATTCTCGGCCGAACATCAAGAAACCCTCGTCATCGGCGTGTTGGGTCTGGCCATGTTGGTCGCCGGCCTCGCTGCCGCGGTTCAAGTTTCGAGCGCTGTCGGTGCGTTCCTCGTCGGCATCGCTATCTCGGGTCAAGTCGCCCAGAACGCAGAAAAACTCTTGCGCCCGCTTCGCGATCTCTTCGCAGCAATCTTCTTCGTCTTTTTTGGACTGTCAACGGATGCCCGCAACATCCCCGTGGTGTTCTTGCCCGCGCTGGGCCTTGCGGCCATCACCATGGCCACCAAAGTTCTCACCGGCTACCTGGCCGCTCGCCGCGCCGGAATCGGCCGCCCGGGCCGCTGGCGCGCTGGGCTCGCGCTCACCCCGCGCGGCGAATTCTCTATCATCATCGCCGCCATGGCCGTCTCGGCTGGCGTCAACTCGCTCATTGGTTCCCTCGCCGCGACCTACATGCTCATCACGGTCATCGCCGGCCCCGTTCTGGCACGCGTGACTGACGGCAGCTGGTTCAAAAAGCGGATGCGCGACGCGACCACCACCGCCATTCCGGTCGTTACCCCCTCCGCCGCGCCGCCCGTGCGCAACAGCTGGCGAGCGCACTAGCGCCGTTCATCGGGCACACATCGAGCCTCGATAAACTCGAGGCACCCCTCCGTAGCTCAGTGGATAGAGCAAGAGCCTTCTAATCTCTTGGTCGCAGGTTCGAT
>CAZPVE010000034.1:0-8058 GCA_964589925.1 uncultured Aurantimicrobium sp.
TGCTCGAGGTTAGCCATGCGAGCGAGAACTGCCATGGGCTCACCCTGCGAACCGGTCGACATGTAGACGACCTGGTTGTCGGGAAGGTCGACTGCCTTCTTGTAGTCGATGAGCAAACCGTCGGGAACGTTCAGGTATCCCATGTCGGCCGCGATGCCCATGTTGCGAACCATCGAGCGACCCAAGAGTGCGACGCGACGGCCGTTTGCGGCGGCGGCATCGAGAACCTGCTGCACCCGGTGCACGTGCGACGAGAAACTAGCAACGATCACGCGGCGCTTCGAGCGGTGGATCACACTCTCGAGAACTGGCCCGATGTCTTTTTCGAGTGGCGTGAATCCGGGAACGTCGGCGTTCGTCGAGTCGGGTAGGAAGAGGTCGATGCCCTCCTCGCCCAGACGAGCGAATGCGCGCAAGTCGGTGATGCGCCCGTCGAGGGGCAACTGGTCCATTTTGAAGTCACCGGTGTGCAGCACGAGACCGGCCTCGGTGCGAATGGCGATGGCGAGAGCATCCGGAATCGAGTGGTTCACCGCGATGAACTCGAGGTTGAACGGACCGAACTGCTCGCGCTGCCCCTCCGACACCGTAAAGGTGTAGGGCTGGATGCGGTGCTCCTTGAGCTTGGCCTCCGTGAGGGCAAGCGTCAGAGCCGAGCCGACGAGGGGAATGTCCTCGCGCAGGCGCAACAGGTAAGGCACCGCTCCGATGTGGTCTTCGTGACCGTGCGTCAGCACCACGGCGAGAACATCCTCGAGGCGGTCACGAATTGGCGAGAAGTCAGGAAGGATCAGGTCAACGCCAGGCTGGCTTTCCTCAGGAAAAAGCACACCGCAGTCAACGACCAGCAGCTTGCCATTGATCTCGTAGACGGCCATGTTGCGACCGACTTCACCCAAACCGCCGAGCGGGATGATGCGAAGAGTTCCCGGCTCAAGAGCGGGCGGGTCGTAAATATCGTTGGGCATGTTCCTCAATTAGGGATAACAGGTGCCCGTGAACTGCTAGCGGGTCGTGCCGGCAATCTTCGGGAGGGCACCGCCGGCCGCAGCATTACGGTCGGGACGGAAGTTGGAGAAATCAACACCGGGGATCTCGCCGACGAGAGAAATCTCATCTTCGATCAACGCGGCTTCCCACTCTTCGGGTCCGACCAAAGGAAGTCGAACACGCGGGGTTGAAATGCGACCGAGACCGTTGAGCACATACTTGGCTGCAACCGTTCCGGGAACATGGGTCATGATGGCGCGCACCAGCGGCTCAAGTTTCTTGTGCTGCTCGGTGGCGGTGTGCAGGTCACCGCGGTTCACTGCGTCAATAATCACTCGGTATGGCGCCGGGGCAACGTTTGCCGTCACACCGATGAGGCCTACGGCACCAATCGAGAGGTGCGGAAGAACGTTGGCGTCATCGCCGGAGAAATACATCAGGTCGGTCTGGTTGATGACGCGGCTGACCTCGCTGAAGTCGCCCTTGGCATCCTTGACGGCCAGGATGTTCGGGTGCTTGGCCAAGCGCAAGAACGTCTCGTACTTGACGGGGATGCCCGAACGGCCGGGGATGTCGTAGATGATGACGGGCAGGTCGCTGGCGTCAGCAACCATGCGGAAGTGCGTCAGCACGCCAGCCTGAGTGGGCTTGTTGTAGTACGGCGTGACGATCATGATGCCGTCTGCGCCAGCCTTCTCACTCTTCTTGACGAGTTCGTTGGCGTGAGCGGTCTCGTTTGACGGACCACCCATGATGATCTTTGCTCGGTTGCCGGCAACCTTCTTGGCAACCTCAACCAGCTTGACCTTCTCGGCGTCGGTCAGCGTGCTGGTCTCACCGGTGGTTCCGGTGACCACGATGCCATCGGCACCGTTGCTGACAACGTCATCGATGAGTCGCTCGACGTCGTTCCATTCCACTTCGCCGTCGGCGTTCATGGGCGTGACAAGAGCGACCAGAACTTGGCCAAACGGGTTTTCGCGCGTACTCACCCGTTCAGGTTAGCGGAATTTGCCCCGCTAGCCACGCCCCAGCATGTTCTTGAGGGCTTCCATCTCTTCGGCCGTGGGAGCAGCCTTGCCTGCTGCTCCGCCAAGACCGAATCCGGATCCGCCGCCGAGACCGCCGGACGCTGCACCCGCTGCGAGCGCGGCGTTTTCTGCCGCACGCTTTGCCGGGTTACCCGACTTCGATCCCTTTTTCTTGTTGTTCTTGGACTTTCCACCGCCGTGACTCAGCGCCTGCATGCCCTGCATGCCGGGGAGGTTGGGAACGCCACCCTTTTGCACGGTCTTCATCATCTTGGCGGCCTGCTCAAAACGGTTGACCAGAGAGTTGACGTCGGTCACGGTCATGCCCGAGCCCTTGGCGATGCGCAAACGACGCGAACCGTTGAGAAGTTTGGTGTTCTTGCGCTCGGCAGGGGTCATCGACTGAATGATGGCTTCGGTGTGAACGAGCTCTTTCTCGTCGAAGTTGTCGAGCTGGTCCTTCATCTTGTTGGCACCGGGCAGCATGCCCATGATGCCCTTGAGCGAGCCCATCTTCTTGATCTGCTGCATCTGCTCAAGGAAGTCCTCGAGTGTGAAGGTGTCCGAGGCAATCTTGGCCGCCGCTTTCGCGGCCTCTTCTTCGTCGAAGACCTGCTGCGCCTGCTCGATCAGGGTGAGGATGTCACCCAGGTCGAGGATTCGACTGGCCATACGGTCGGGGTAGAACGGCTCGAAGTCATCGAGTGTCTCGCCGGTCGAGGCGAAGAGGATGGGACGCTCGGTTACTGACACCACCGAGAGCGCGGCGCCACCGCGAGCATCACCATCGAGCTTTGTAAGAACGACACCAGTGAAGTCCACACCTTCTTGGAAGGCCTTGGCGGTGTTGACCGCATCCTGACCAATCATGGCGTCGATGACGAAGAGAACCTCATCAGGGTTGGTCGCCTTGCGAATGTCAGCGGCCTGTTTCATCAGTTCGGCGTCGACACCAAGACGACCAGCGGTGTCGATGATGACCACGTCGTACTGCTTGTCGTTGGCGAACTTGATGGAGTCTTTTGCGACCTTGACCGGGTCACCGACGCCATTGCCGGGCTCAGGCGAGTAAACAGCTACGCCGGCGTTCTGGGCAACGACCTCAAGCTGAGTAACAGCGTTCGGGCGCTGAAGGTCACAGGCCACGAGCAAAGGTGTGTGCTTATCTTTGACCAACCACTTCGCCAGCTTTCCGGCGAGGGTGGTCTTACCGGCACCCTGCAAACCCGCGAGCATGATCACGGTTGGGGGCTTCTTGGCAAACTCGAGTCGGCGCTGGGCACCACCCAGGATGGCAACGAGCTCTTCGTTGACGATCTGCACCACCTGCTGCGCAGGGTTCAGAGCCTTGTTGACGTCATCGCTGAGTGCGCGCTCACGAACCTTGGCCGTGAAGTCTTTGACGACATCGAGTGAGACGTCAGCGTCGAGCAGTGCCCGACGAATCTCGCGAACGGTTCCGTCAACATCAGCCGGGCTGAGCTTGCCCTTGGTGCGAAGGTTTTTGAGCGCGTCTGTGAGACGCGACGAGAGGTCTCCGAAGGTTGCCATAACCCGTCTAGCCTAACGAACTCGCGCTACTCGACGAGTTGAGCAGCAAATGCGACCGGCGAGAAACCGGAGAGATCGTCGATGGATTCGCCACTGCCGATGAGCTTGACCGGGATGCCCGTGCGCTCCTGCACGGCGAGAACAATGCCACCCTTGGCCGAGCCATCGAGCTTGGTGAGGACGAGACCGGTCACTCCCGCGTGCTCGAGGAAAGCTTCTGCCTGATTCACACCGTTCTGCCCGGTCGTGGCGTCGAGCACGAGAAGGACCTCACTCACCGGAGCCTGCTTCTCGATGACGCGGCGAATCTTGCTGAGCTCATCCATCAGGCCACCCTTGGTGTGCAGACGGCCAGCAGTATCGATGATGACGATCTCGGTGCCATTGTTCTTGGCCCACTCGACGGTTTGGTAGGCCACCGAGGATGGGTCTTGCCCCTCTTGCTGGGGTCGAACAATGTCGACGCCTGCTCGCTGCGCCCAGGTCGCAACCTGGTCGACGGCGGCGGCGCGGAAGGTGTCGGCGGCGCCCACCACGACGGAGCGGCCAGCGTTCTTGATGAAGCGCGCCAGCTTGCCGATGGTCGTGGTCTTGCCAACGCCGTTCACGCCCACGACCAGAACCACAGCCGGACGCTCGCTGAGCTTGAGGGTGGTGTCGAACTTCGACAGGCGCTCCTCGAGGGCTTCGCGCAGCAGGCGAACAAAGTCGTCTTCGTCGATCGACGGATACTTTGCGACGTTGGCCCGCATCGTGTCGATCAGGTCTTCGGTAATCGCAGGCCCAAAGTCAGCCCCGAGCAGGGTTGCCTCGAGGTCGTCCCAGGTGTCTTCATCGAGTGTGACCTTGCGCGGGAGTTTGACGGCTGCCGGCTTGGGTGGGATGGCTTTCGCCGCAGGAGTCTTGGCGGCCTTCTCGGGCCTGGCTGCCTTGGCGGGCTTTGCCGGAGTCTCGGGAGTCGCTACCGGGGTTGGCTCGGGCTCCGGCTCGGACTCCTGAACGGGCTCCGGCTCTGACTCCTGAACTGGCTCCGGCTCGGGCGCGGGTTCAGGTTCCGGCTCCGGCTCCGGCGATGCAGGTTCGACAACCTCGACGGGTTCAGGCTCGACGATCTCAACGATTTCGGGCTCAACAACGTCGGGCTGAACAACGTCGACGACATCAACGACGTCTTCGACGGGAGCTTCCTCGGTCGAGGACCCGCGACCAAACAGGCTCTTCAGTTTGGCGCCGAGGCCCCATCCCTTTTTCTCAGCCATGGCTACGCGGGGCTTCCAACCGGAGCAGCTTCGGCCGACGCAGGCTCTACCGCAGCAGGCTGCACGCGCTGACCGACGACAGCAGAGACGCCGTCTTGACGCATCGAAACACCGTAGAGGGCATCCGCGATTTCCATGGTGCGCTTTTGGTGAGTAATCACGATGAGCTGCGACGATTCGCGCAGGTCCTGGAAGATCGTGAGAAGACGACCCAGGTTGGCGTCATCGAGAGCGGCCTCGACCTCATCCATGATGTAGAAGGGCGAAGGGCGCGCCTTGAAAATCGCGATCAGCAGCGTGACAGCAGCCAGCGAGCGCTCACCACCTGACAGCAGACTCAAGCGCTCAATCTTCTTGCCGGCAGGCTTGACCGAAACTTCGATACCCGTGGTGAGCAAGTCGTCGGGGTTCGTGAGCGCGAGGTAGCCGGAACCGCCCGGGAACAGCACCGGCAGGACCTTCTCAAAGGCAGCCTTGGTGTCTTCGAAAGCCGACTCGAAGACGGTCTGCATCGTGGCATCCACGTCTTCGATGATCGAGAGCAGGTCTTTCTTGGTGTTCGTGAGGTCAGCAAGCTGCTCCGTCAGGAACGCGTGGCGCTGTTCGAGAGCGGCGAACTCTTCGAGAGCGAGCGGGTTCACGCGGCCGAGCTGGCTGATCTTTCGCTCGGCCTTTTCGAGGCGGGCCTGCTGCTCGGCGCGAACAAACGGGATGGGATCACCCTCAGCAACCGGGATGAGCACCTCGGGGCCGTATTCGGCGATGAGGACATCTTCGACGAGACCCAGCTCTCCCCCGGCACGCTCGAGCAGGGTCGAAAGCTGCATCTTCTTTTCGTAAATCTGGAGTTCGAGGCCGTGCACGTTCTCGGTGATCGAGTGCAGGCGCTCACGCAGGGTGGATTCGTCTTGGCGCAGCTGGTTCAACTCAGTGTTGGCGGCTTGACGCTCGGCTTCACGCTGAGCCAACACCAGACGAGCCTCGGCGACTGAGCGGTCGATCGAATCGAGCACGGGAGGAATGTCATCGGCCACTGCTTGGGCCGCGTCAATCTGACGGCGACGGATGACCACACGGCGAGCAGCCTCTTCGGCAGCCTGGCGGTCAGCATCGAGTTGAGCTCGGAGTGACTCGACGCGAAGTTCTTCGGCGCGCACACGCTCGCGAGCGGTTTCGAGGTCGAGACGGGCCTGCACCTCTGCCTCGCGCTGACTCTCAAGTTCAGCGAAGACGACCTCTCGGGCCGAGGCGTCAAGCACCGGGCGTTCAATGGCCTCAAGCGTGGTGAGGGCAGCCGTCGCGGTTTCGAGTTCAACCTTCGCAGCGGTCACGCGCTCTGCTGCGAGAGCAATGGCTGCCTCGATGCGCTCGCATTCGGCAACGGCCGACTCGGCCTGAGCACGAGCACGGTTGTGCGCCTCAGAGCGGGCGGCAAGCTGGGCATCAAACGCGCGAAGGGCCGCGAGCGCCGCGGTCGAACGCTCCTTGGCAACGTCGGACTCGGCGCGCTGCTCAGCCAGGGCAAACCGTGCCTTGTCGGCGCCAGCAATAACCTCATCGAGGCGAGCCTGGGCTGCGTCACGGTCAGCAACGAGTTCGATACGGCTTCGCTTGGCGCCACTGCCGCCGCGCAAGACATACCGCGTGAGAACGTCACCATCTTTTGTGATGATCGTCACGTCACTGTCGAGACGCGCGTAAGTCGACTTCCAGGCAGCCTGGGCAGCATCAATGTCGTCAGCGATAACCGTTTCGGCCAGGAGCGCGAGTAGGCCCTCGGGCGCCTTCACGATGGAGACAGCGGGAACCACGCCGGGGGCCGCGGGCGGAGCCGAAATCGTGCGGGAGGCATCGGCCACGATGATCTCGACGCGGCCGAGTTCGTCGCGGTTGGCGTTGGCCAGGGCGCCGGCAGCGGCATCCATGTTTTCGGCGAGAACGGCATCGGCGAGTGATCCCAGGGCGGCAGCGATGGCTGCCTCATAGCCCGGGTCAACGGTTACGTGTTCGGCTACGAGGCCACGGATGCCGGAAAGCTTGGCTGCGACGAGCGCGGCTGATCCGTCTTTTTGGTCGAGAGCGAGCGACAATGCTCCGGTGCGTGCCGAGAGGGCGTCGCGTTCACGTTCGAGAGTGTGAAGTTCGTCGCGAAGTCGGTCCATCTCGGCATCAGCGGCCTCGGCGGACTGCTGAGCGGATTCGTAGGCAGCATTCAGCCCGGACTGGTCTTCATCGGTGGACTGAGCTTCAGCCTCGACTGTTGCCAGAGTCGACTGTGCTGAGTCACGGCGTTCAATAGCTGCCTGCAAGGCAGCCTGTTGGCGCTCAACCTCGCCCTCGATTGCGGCCAGGGTGGAGCGAGCCGAGTCAACCTGACCGCGGGCTGAAGCAAGGTCAAGATCGTGCTGCGACACCAGAGCACTCTGAGCAGCAATCTGCTCGTCGATGGCATCAAGTTTGGCGCGCACCTCAACGGTGAGCACCTGGGCCTGCTGCCAGGCGGCCTCGGCAGTGACCACGGTCTCGCGCAGAAGCAGAACTTCGGCGTCGGCGTCGTCAATCATCGATTGCGAGACACCCGAACCCAGAGGCGAAAGCTCACTGTCGGAGCCCAACAAAGCCAACCGCTGGTTGGCGAGCGTGAACAGACCACGCAGACGCTCTTGCACCGACTCGAGAGCAAAAACGGTTGCTCGAGCGGCCTCAACCTCGGTGGCTGACTGACCGGCCTCAAGGTGGCGAACGCGCAATGTCGTGCGCTCGAGTTGTTCTTGCAGAACGATGCGCTCGGTGTGACGCTCAGTTTCCGTCTTGTTGTGCGCATCAAGTGCCGTGCGCAGGGTGACGACGTCGTCAGCCAGGATGCGCGCACGAGCATCGCGCAGTTCAGCCTGAATTCCCTGTGCTTCACGAGCGATCTCTGCCTGTGCACCCAGGGGCTTGAGCTGACGACGAACTTCGCCGGCGAGGTCGCTCAGACGAGTGAGGTTGGCCTCCATCGCCTCGAGCTTGCGCACGGTCTTCTCTTTGCGGCGACGATGCTTGAGGATTCCGGCGGCTTCTTCAATGAATCCACGGCGATCCTCGGGGCTGGCCTGAAGCACGTTGTCGAGCCGGCCCTGGCCAACGATGACGTGCATTTCCTTTCCGAGGCCGGAGTCGCTCAGTAGCTCCTGGACATCGAGCAGGCGGCACTGTTCGCCGTTGATGGCGTATTCACTTTGGCC
>CAZPVE010000035.1:0-8013 GCA_964589925.1 uncultured Aurantimicrobium sp.
GTGTTCGGCGTTCGACCACTTGAGTCGGTACAGCGGCGGTTGAGCCAGGTAGACGTATCCGGCCTCGATGAAGTCGCGCATGAAGCGGAACAACAGCGTCAGCAAGAGAGTGGTGATGTGCTGGCCGTCAACATCGGCATCGGCCATGAGCACGATCTTGTGATACCTGGCCTTGCTTGGGTCGAAGTCGTCGCCGATGCCGGCGCCGAATGCCGTGATCATGGCCTGAACCTCGGCGTTCGCCAGTGCGCGGTCGAGGCGTGCCTTTTCGACGTTCAGGATCTTGCCGCGAAGAGGCAGAATTGCCTGGGTTTCGGGGTTGCGACCTTGAACGGCCGATCCGCCGGCGGAGTCACCCTCAACGAGGAAGATTTCACTGATGCTCGGGTCTTTGCTCTGGCAGTCTTTGAGCTTGCCGGGCATTCCGCCGCCCTCGAGCAGGCCCTTGCGGCGAGCAGTTTCGCGGGCTTTGCGTGCAGCCATACGAGCGGTGGCCGCCTGGATGGCCTTGCGAATAACCTCTTTGCCCTGGTTGGGGTTACGGGCAAACCAGTCGCCAAGGTGGTCGGCGGTTACCTTCTGCACATAGGCCTTGGCCTCAGTGTTGCCGAGCTTGGTTTTGGTCTGTCCCTCAAACTGGGGCTCACCCAGCTTGACCGAAACAACAGCGGTCAGACCCTCACGGATGTCATCGCCCGAGAGGTTTTCATCTTTCTCTTTGAGAAGGCCCTTTTCACGTGCGAACTTGTTGACCAGCGTGGTCAGTGCGGCACGGAAACCCTCTTCGTGAGTTCCGCCCTCATGCGTGTTGATCGTGTTTGCGTAGGTGTGCACGCTCTCGGTGTACGAGGTGGTCCACTGCATGGCGACCTCAAGAGAGATGTGCTTCTCGGTGTCTTCTGCTTCGAACGAAATGATCTCGTCGTTGACGAGGTCGGACTTCTTGGCGCTGTTGATGTACTCGACGTAGTCGGCAAGACCGCGCTCGTAGCAGTAGGTGACCGAGGTGAATTCACCCTTGTCGTTCTTGGTGCGCTCATCGGTGAGCGAGATGGTGAGGCCCTTGTTCAGGAAGGTCATCTGCTGGAAGCGCGCGCGTAGCGTCTCGTAATCGAAGACGACCGTCTCAAAAATGTCAGCGTTGGGCCAGAACGTGATGGTGGTTCCGGTCTCGTCAGACTTTTCGCCCTTTGCCAACGGTGCCTCGGGAACACCACTGTTGTAGCTCTGGGTGTACACGTTGCCCTGGCGACGAACCTCAACCTCGAGATGAGTCGACAGTGCGTTCACCACGGAGCTACCCACACCGTGGAGACCACCCGACACCGCGTATCCGCCGCCGCCAAACTTTCCTCCGGCGTGCAGCACCGTGAGAACAACCTCAACCGTGGACTTCTTCTCGACCGGGTGCTCGTCGACAGGGATACCGCGGCCGTTGTCGACACAACGGATGCCGCCGTTGGCCAGCATGGTCACGGAAATGTGATCACAGTGTCCGGCAAGAGCCTCGTCAACAGAGTTGTCGACGATCTCGTAGACCAGGTGGTGAAGGCCTCGTTCACCGGTCGAACCGATGTACATACCCGGGCGCTTACGAACCGCCTCGAGCCCCTCGAGAACCTGGATTTGGTCTGCGCCGTAATCCCCTTCGGAAGCTTGAGTTGCAGTTTCTTCAGCCATAAAATTCACGCGCTCCATCGGGGTTAAATCAGTAGTCCAATTCTACCTTTGGGGGGTGTCAAAAAGGCTGTGATTTCGCCCGTGTTGTGGCGTGTTTTTTGGCGTAATTTCGCGGATTTTTAGCCGTACGTGTCGCGCGGGCCACGGCCCGGAACAGAACGCTGTCCGCGCTTCCACGACGGGGCGTTCGGACCCAAAAAAGTCACCTGAGAAATGGGTGCCTCCGGGAAGGTTTCGAGCAGCTTGGTAAGCACCTGACTCGACATGATTCGAAGCTGGGTTGCCCACGCCGTGGACTCACACATAACCGTCAAAACCCCCTCCGAAACTCCAATAGGTTTGGTTCGTGCGGCAACGTCAGCGCCGATGATGTCAGGCCACGCGTCCATAATTTCCGACTCGACGAGAAAAGGCGTCCACCCCAAGTCATCCGTGAGCGCCGACATCACATCACCTAAAGCACTCGGATCACGACCCGGCCCAAATGGAGCCGCAGCACCCTCTAGGTGCGCACCTTCGCTAGAGCTTCGGCGACGTCGCTTCCAGGACGCCGACGCCTTTTTGCGCAGTCGCTCATACAGACCCACCGACGCGGAAACCTGCTCCGCGTTATCGTTCGTGGAACTCACGCGGCACTCACCGTCCCGGCCGAAACCGCAAAAGTGTTGTAACTCATGTCACCGGGCAGGTCCTCGCGGACCGCGCAGGTGATCAAGCATTGTTCGAAAGCCTGGATGCGCTCAGCAAGCCTCTGGCGACGAGCCGTATCGAGTTCCGCAAAAACATCGTCCAAGATAATCACCGGGTCACCCAGCGGAGATTCCGCTTTGAGGAGCTCGGCACTTGCCAGCTTGAGGGCCAACACAAACGACCAGGTTTCACCGTGGCTTGCAAAGCCTTTCGTGGGCAGGCCGTTGAGCTCAAAATCCAAGTCATCGCGATGTGGCCCATAAAGGGATGCCCCGCGTTCGATCTCGGCCGTGCGCTGAAGGGCGATGAGCTTTCTCAGATTCTCTGCATAGGTCAGCCCGTGGTCGCCTTCTGTCTCAACACTGCTTCGCAGCGCAATGCTGGGCTGGTGATCCACCCCGGCAATCCCGAGATAATTCCTGGCCACGGGGTCACCGAGCTTAGCTACGACATCTTTGCGGCCAGCAGTAATTTCGGCCGCCAGACTGACAAGCTTCTCATCCCACAGCTCAAGGGTTCCCGTGTCCACCGTTCGGGATCCCAACGCACGTAGCGACTTCAGTAAAGCGTTGCGCTGTTTGATGACGCGGTCATAGTCGGAGAGCGCCCCGGCCAGCCGGGGGGTAAATGACACGACGAGATCGTCGATGAAGTTCCGTCGAACTTCTGGTTCTCCTCGAACAAGTTGTAGATCCTCTGGGGCAAAAAGAACTGTGGAAAAGTATCGGGGGAAATCGCGCAATTTGGCTGAATTTTGGTTCACTTGAGCCCGATTAGGAGCATTTCGATTCAATTCGAGCTCGAGGGTGATCGAACGTTGGTCGGCAACAACCTCTGCGCGAATAATTGCCTGATCAGAGCCCTTTTTAATCATGGCTGAGTCTTGTGAGATGCGGTGCGAACTCAACGAGGATAAGTAGTGAATCGATTCCACAATGTTGGTCTTTCCCTGGCCGTTGAAGCCCAAGAAAACAGACACACCCGAGCCCAGGGTGAGATCAGCTCGCGCGTAATTACGAAAGTCAGAGACGCTCAGGGTGCGAACGCGCATGAATGCACTTAGCGCAGGAGAAGCTTGGGCTGCAGCAAGTAGCGGAAGCCGTCATTACTTTCAGCATCACGCGATGTTTGGCTCGTGAGGAGAACGGGGCCGGGCTTCGTTGACGTTTCACCGCTGATGAACCCGATGCGGGTGAACTCAGAGTGCACGGCGCCGAGGCCATCGAGCAGATAATCCGCCTTGAGTGAAAGCACAACTTCAGTGACGTTCAGCACAGCATCCACGGTTTCGTGGCCTTGAGCTTGTTCACCGCTGACTGACTCTAGAGAAACGCTGTTGTTTGCAAACGTGAACTTCATGAAACCGTCGCGATCGACGACGAGTTTCACACGCCGAGTTGCCTCAACCAGGTCGACTGTATTGACAACGGCATACTGTGGTACTTCAGCTGGGAAAAGCTTCTTGACCGGGGGAAATGTTCCCTTGATCAACAAAGAGGTAACTGTTCGATTATCCGCAGTAAATGCGATCAACTCGCGGTCATCAACCTGAGTAAGTGAGATTGAAATTGTTCCTGCGCCAGCAAACGTCTTGCCGATTTCACTGATCGTTCGCGCTGGAATGAGGGCGCTAAATTCAGCTGCTTCAGATGAGTCCCATTCAAGGCTCTTGATGGCCACGCGGTAACGGTCGGTTGCAACCATGTTCAGGGTGTTGCCGCTGACCTCGAGAAGGACACCAGTAATCACCGGAGTCACGTCTTCACGTGAGGCGGCGAGAGCTACTTGTGAAACCGCGTCAGCAAAAGCCTCCGCTTTAACAACACCGGTCTCACCGGTTACACGTGGAACGGTGGGATATTCATCAATGGACATCGACAACAGGGTGAATTCGGAGGATCCACACTTGACCAGAACACGCGATTCTTCGGTTGAGATGGTGACAGGCGCGTTTGGCAGACGGCTTGCAATATCAGCCAACAGGCGGCCGAGAACGAGGATCTTGCCTGGTTCTTCAACGGTTGCTGCAACCCTGGATGTTGTCGAGACCGTGTAGTCGAATGAGGAGAACACCAAACCGTCGCTCGTTGCTTCGATCAAGACTCCGTCGAGAATCGGAAGATTTGAGTTACGGGGGAGAAGCTTGACGGCGAAGGAAACTGCTTCAGCGAGAACGTCTCTGTTGATTTGAAACTTCACCGTTTGCCTTTCCGTTTGTTCGTGGTCTGTCCATGCTAGTGGGCTTTAGATGGCCCGCGCGACCGTCGAATTTGTTATTGGGTGAGCGTGATTAATTGATTAACTTTTAATCTCATTAACCCCTGTGGATAATGTGGATAACTCAGTGGATGCTTTTATTTAGGCTGAACTACATTCGTGTCAGTTGTGAATTTGCTGTTAACGATCTCACACACTCTTCTCCGGCGTTTTGGCGGAAATACGACAAGCCCACAGACCAAGTCGAGTTATCCACAGAAAAAATTTTCTGTCCACGGGCAAAACCGCAGTTATCCACAATTAGCTTGAATAAGTGCTGCGTTGTTTGATGAGGTTTGAAACTTCGGTGACCTGGTTGTACACGGAGCGACGCTCTTTCATGAGGTCAGAAATCTTCTTGCACGCGTGCATCACCGTGGTGTGATCGCGCCCACCAAAGAGCTGACCAATCTTGGGAAGTGAGAGGTTTGTCATTTCTCGGCACAGGTACATGGCAATCTGACGCGCCATTGCAATTGCTTGCGCCCGCGAGGAGCCCGTGAGCTCGTCAAGAGACAACTTGAAGTACGAAGCCGTCGTGTTCATGATGTCCAGCGGACCGACCATGTTGGATTCGTCCAACGTAATGACATCTTTAAGAACCGTTTGAACGAGGGCGAGATCAACGGGCTGCTTATTCAGGTTGGCAAAAGCCGTGACGCGAATAAGGGTTCCCTCAAGCTCACGGATGTTGCTTGTGATTTTTGAGGCCATGTATTCCAGGATGTCGTCGGCGACATTCAGGCGTTCACGGTCGGCCTTTTTGCGGAGGATGGCGATACGCGTCTCGAGGTCAGGCGTTTGAACATCAGTAATCAAACCCATCTCGAAACGCGTGCGCATGCGGTCTTCGAAACCGGTGAGTTGTTTCGGTGAAACGTCACTGGTGATAACGACCTGCTTGTTGTGATCGTGCAAGTTGTTGAAAGTGTGGAAAAACGCCTCTTGAGTCTCAGCTTTTCCTTGCAGGAATTGGATGTCATCGATCAACAGGATGTCTACGTTGCGATAGCGAGCCTGGAAAGCGGCACCACGGTTGTTGGCAATTGAGTTGATGAAGTCGTTGGTGAATTCTTCTGAACTGACGTATCGAACCCGCGTCGTGGGCACGAGGGTCTGTGCGTAGTGACCAATAGCGTGCAGAAGGTGGGTCTTGCCCAGGCCGGAAGAGCCATAAATGAAGAGCGGGTTGTAGGCCTTAGCTGGCGATTCCGCTACGGCCACCGCGGCCGCGTGGGCAAACCGGTTGGAGCCGCCAATAACAAAAGTGTCGAAGTCGTACTTGGGGTTCAGGCGGCTGCCCGTGTCGGCCGGAGCGATAACGGTCGGGGTGGTGTCGGGCTCACGCGAATCGAGGTCGACAACAGGCTCTGATGCGGGAACCTCAATCTCCGGGTTGACGATGATGGCAAAGGTAGAGATGGCGTGGTCTGGACCGAGCGAGCCGATGGCGGTCAACAGCGGCTGGCGAAGCCGCTCTTCGATCATGCTTCGAGTGAACTCGTTGGGCACTTCGAGATAGAAGGTGCCAGCCATGACGCCCCGAGGTTCGATGAGGCTGGCGAAGCCGTAGAGAGGAGGAGTAACCGCAGGGTCGTCGGCGAGAGTCATCAGGATGTTGTTCCAGATGAATTTGATTTCGTCGTCGCTCATGACCCCTCCTTTCGACGATGCGTCGTGCCTCAATGTTTATCAACAGGTTTACGCCCGACATTGCGGGACTTTCACACCATGGGGATAACTTTCTAGACGGTAGCGAAAGCTGTGGATATCGGCAAGTCCAAGTTTTGGTCCCTGTAACAACCTCCCTCGAGATCGCCCGGGAGGGTTCGCTGACACGGTTCTATTTGGGCCCGTCGAGCGGAGGCCTTCTGTCCCCCGGTTTGACCTTCCCAGCGATAGCGCGTAAATTAAAGCAGTTGTCGCCTTTTGGCGACTATGAGCTTTCGTGGCATCAGGCCACACACACCCGTGGAGTAATCATGACCAAGCGTACGTTCCAGCCGAACAACCGCCGCCGCGCCAAGACGCACGGTTTCCGTGCCCGCATGCGCACCCGTGCCGGTCGCGCCATCCTTGCTGCTCGCCGCCGCAAGGGCCGCGAAGAGCTTTCGGCTTAGCCTCAGATCGTGCTCACTCGGGCACATCGACTGACATCGACCCTCGACTATTCGAGGGTCGTTCGTCGTGGTGCCCGTTTTTCTGCCGGCTCCTTGGTTCTCCACGTCGTGCCATCTGATCGATCAGAACCTCGGTATGGCTTTGTTGTATCGAAAGCAGTTGGAAACGCTCCTACGCGAAACCTGGTCAAGCGCCGCTTGAAGGCTCTGGCTCGGCCAACGACCAATGTGATTGTCGGAGACGCCGTGATTCGTGCGCTTCCTAGCGCGGCAACTGCGACATGGGCCGACCTGAGCCAGGATTTTGAGTCTTGCCTGGCAAAGTATGGAAAATCCCGTGCGTAAGGGCCTATTGGCGGCGTGGTTTTTCCCGCGAAATATAGCCATTGCTCTACTGAAGGCTTATCGGTTTGCCATCTCGCCGCTCTACGGCGATGTGTGCAAGTTCTATCCGTCGTGTTCCAAGTACGGACTCGACGCCGTGACGAATCACGGCGTTATTCGCGGTAGTGCCCTTACCTTGCGTAGGCTGGGACGGTGCCACCCCTGGGCACTCGGTGGCGTCGATGACGTCCCGCCTTGCCGGCACCACAACTTTCAGCTCACGAAGCACGGCTTCGTAGAACCACACCCCGTAGGAAGGTCGTAACCGAGAATGGATTTTTTCGGCACACTGCTCTGGCCGATTAAGTACGTCATCGAGATCATCCTCGTTGCGTTCCACTGGCTTTTCACCACCATGGGCCTCGACCCGAACGCAGGCATTACCTGGGTTTTGGCTATTGTCGGCCTGGTTTTGGTCGTGCGCGCCGCCCTGATCCCGGTGTTCGTTCGCCAGATTAAGAGCCAGCGCAAAATGCTGGAGGTTGCACCTGAACTGAAGAAGATCCAGGAGAAGTACAAGGGCAAGCGTGACCAGTTCTCCCGCGAGGCAATGTCCCGCGAGACCATGGAGCTCTACAAAAAGGCCGGCACGAACCCGATGTCGTCTTGCCTGCCCCTGCTCATTCAGATGCCAATCTTCTTTGGTTTGTTCACGGTTCTGAGCGAGGCGCAGAAGGGTAATGCCGGCGTCGGCCCCATGAACGCCGAATTGGCGGCATCCTTTGCTAACGCGAGCCTGTTCGGGGTTGCCCCGCTGCACGCGAGCTTCCAGAGCGCGATGGAGTCCAATCCCCCGCTGGTTTCGGTTATGTGGATTGCCGCAATCATGGTGATCCTGATGACTGCGTCTCAGTTCATCACCCAGCTGCAGATCGTCTCAAAG
>CAZPVE010000036.1:0-8004 GCA_964589925.1 uncultured Aurantimicrobium sp.
AGCGTGCAGGGCAACCAGGTACTTGATGGTGGCGACGATGTCAGCAACTGAAAGAACCGAGTCGTTGATCGGAGCGTCGAGGCCGAGCTTCTGGTTGATCTTGTAACGACCAACCTTGGCCAGGTCGTAACGCTTCGACGAGAAGTAGTAGTTGTCGAGGAGGGTGCGGGCTGCCTCGGCGGCAACCTGCTCGCCCGGACGCATCTTGCGGTAGATGTCCTTGAGGGCTTCTTCCTTGGTGAGGATGTTGTCCTTCTCGAGGGTGAGCTCGATCGACTCGTAGCCCTTGAACTCCTTGAGGATGTCCTCGCTGGTCAGGCCGAGAGCCTTGAGGAAGACGGTTACCGACTGCTTGCGCTTGCGGTCGATACGAACGCCCACCTGGTCGCGCTTGTCGATCTCGAACTCGAGCCAAGCACCGCGGCTAGGGATGATGCGGGCCGAGAAGATGTCCTTGTCGGAGGTCTTCTCGGGGGTGCGCTCGAAGTAGACACCGGGGCTACGAACGAGCTGCGAAACAACAACACGCTCGGTGCCGTTGATGATGAAGGTTCCCTTTTCAGTCATCATCGGGAAGTCACCCATGAAGACGGTCTGGGTCTTGATTTCACCGGTGGTGTGGTTCATGAACTCGGCTTCGACATACAGCGGTGCTGCATAGGTCTTGCCGCGCTCCTTGCACTCCTTCTCGGTGTACTTCTCTTCGTCGAGAACAGGGTTCGTGAACGAGAGCTGCATGGTCTCGTCGAGGTTTTCGATGGGCGAGATCTCCTCGAAGATCTCTTCCAGACCGGTGTGGTCAGGAAGGTCTTTACGACCAGCCTTCAGGGCTTCCGCCTTGCGCTCCTCCCACTTCTCGTTGCCGACGAGCCAGTCAAAGCTCTCGGTCTGAAGGGCGAGCAGATCAGGGACAGTCAGGGTGTCGGTGATCTTGGCAAAGGAGAGACGCGAAGGAACGCGACCGTTCTTTACCGATTTCGAGGATGCATTGCGCGCAGCAGCCAAAGGAATAACCTCCGCAGGCCTCAAGGGCCATCATGGTGTGGGTTTGTAATCGGGAAACCGCGCGTCAGAAAACGCCAAGTAACGGTCATTCGTGGAGCCGTTACCAACGAATGAAGACCTGCCGGCACACCCACCGCAATATGAAGGCATGACAAACTGACGCGCAAAGTACAACTATAGGCCGGTAACGCTCATTCTGTCTAGTCACAAATTGGTTGCAATCCGCGAGCGCGAGCCAGGAGGGCTAATCTGAAGGCGTGGCTGCGCATCCTTCTGTTCGTTTGAAGCTCTCGGGCCACATCGCCACCATCGAGCCAGACCCCTATCAAGATGGCGCTTTCATTCTGGATGTCGACGGCACCCCGCAATCGCATGTGTTCCCCGAGCACCCGGACGAGCTGTTCTTTGAGTATGTTCGGCGCATCGGACACGTCATTGATTCGCTGGCTCCCGAGGGTGAGCCCATCACGGCCGTGCACCTCGGCGGTGGCGGATTGACACTGCCGCGTTATGTGGCAGCAACGCGACCTGGTTCGCGCCAGCAAGTCATCGAGCTCGAACAAGACCTCATTGATTTCGTGCGCGAGCACCTGCCCTTGCAACGGGATGCCAACATTCGCATTCGGTATGGCGATGCCCGAGATGTGCTCGGCCGCCTCCCCTCAGGTCTTCTTGGCAGTGTTGACCTGGTCGTCATTGACATCTACGCCGGCGCCCGAACCCCCGCACACGTGACCTCGCTCGAGTTCTTCCAAGAAGTTGCTCGGCTGCTCTCCCCCAACGGCGTCATCGTGATCAACGCGGCCGATGGCCCGGGGCTCGCGTTCGTTCGATCCGAGGCGGCAACCCTGCGCACGGCAGTGCCACACGTCCTCGCTCTCGCCGAAGCCCAAGTGCTAAAAGGGCGACGATTCGGCAACGTCGTTCTCGTCGGCGGCACCCGCACCGACCTCATCGACTGGATGCCCCGACTCATGGCCGGCGGCCCGCATCCTGCTCGGGTCTTGGCCGACAGCGAAATGAAGTCATTCATCGGCAACGCGCCCATCGTGACCGACGCCACTGCGGTCGACTCCCCCACTCCCAACAAGACGATCTTCCAAACGGCCAAGCGATAGCGCCCTCATGGCTGACCTCACGCGCGTCGAACACTGGGCAGATGCCCTGATCAAGCTGTACCTCGATCCTGCGGTGTGGTCGTTCCGGTTCGACCACGCCCGCACCCGCGCGGGACTGTGCGACTTCACCCACAAGACGATTTCGGTGTCGCGCCATCTTGCGGCCAAGTACGAGGACGACGAGATTCACCAGGTCTTGCTGCATGAAGTAGCGCACGCGATCGCCGGCCCCAAGGCTGGCCACGGGGCCAAGTGGAAAGAAGTTGCCAAGGAGCTGGGGTACGACGGCAAGCGCACTCACGATGGCAGCGCCGCGAACGAACTCGCGCCGTGGGTAGGCACCTGCCCGGCCGGGCACGACCACTATCGCTTTCGCCAACCCACCCGGGTTCTCTCGTGTGGTGCCTGCGGACGCGGATTCTCGCGAGACCACGTCATTACCTGGGTTCATCGCGACGTCCTCTAGTGTGAAATCACTAGACAACGGGGGTTCGAATGTACGTGTTTCTCAGGCTCGAGCTCGACTGCTCGCCTGACGACGCATGGGCAGCGCTGGGAAACCCCGCCGTTTTTCGCCAGGTACTTCGCCCTCTGATGCGCGTGCGCAGCCTCGACAAAGGCGGATTCCCCTCCCGTTGGGACGAGAACACCGTGCACCACGTGTCGATGAGTCTCTTCGGGGTCATCCCGATGGGTCACCACAGCATCGACATCACTTACACGCAGCGACCCGGCGGGGTGCGCATGGTCGTTGATCAGGGGGAACCCCTGACAGGCATCCTCGCCGCAACCAGCGTGTGGGATCACCGGATGGCCGTCTCAGCCACCCCGGCTGGCAGAACCCTTTACCGCGACCGCCTCTCGGTGCGAGCCGGGATTCTCACGGTGCCACTGTGGATTGGCCTGTGGGCGCTGTGGCAATACCGCGGCGCAAAGCTGCAGCGGCTTGCCCGCACCTGGGGAAGCTAAGCCGCTTTAGTCGAGGTCGGACTCGTCGATGGCGACGAGAGCCTCAGCCGATGACATCGCGCGCAGAGTGAGCGCGAAGTTGTCCATGGCGGCAATCTTTTCTTGCAGGCGAGCCATGCGCAGATCGGTGTCTTCTTTGATGCCGGCAGCGTGCTCGATAAAGCGAGCAGTGAACTCCTCGGCGCGCGCACGCGAACGAGTGATGAGGTTTGCAGCGGTCTCACGAGCTTCGGCCAAACGAGCTTCGTGCGTAGCGCGAGCATCAGCGATAAACGCTTCTGCCTCGGCGGTCAACTCGGATGCCCGAACAGAAGCCTCGGCAACTCGAGCATTCGCTTCTTCGATGATGCGCTGGGTGTGAGCTACTGCTTCTTCGTGCAAGGCAAGGCGCTCGCGCTCGGACTCGTCAAGCGCGACCTTGATTTCACGCTCGATTCGGAACTGCTCTCGCTCCGAGATCTGGCGCAAGGTCTGCAGCTCGGTCTTGGCGTCTTCGGTCTCTTGGTGCACGCGGGCGCGAACCTCAGCACCCTCGCGCTCGGCCTCAGCAATGATGGCGGCAGCCTTGCGCTGAGCAATTTCGATGGAGGTGCGTGCCTCGGTCAGCTTGACGTCGCTCTGGTTGTTGAGCTCGGTCGCGCGACGCTCGCTCTCGATGCGCAGGTCTTCGGCGGCCGTCTCGGCATCACCAATGAGCTTCTCGGCACGAAGACGCGACAGTCGAGTGATCTGCTCAGCCTCAGCACGGGCGCTCTCGCGCAGGACCGAAGCTTCGGCGTTGGCATCCTGAACCATCTTGGATGCTTGCTCTTCGGCGACGCGCAGGGTCTGTTCGAAAGCGGAACCAAGGTCGGCGAACGACGGCTTAGCGTTGGCGCGCTTGAGAATCGCAGCGGTCTCTTGGAGTTCGCGGGTCAGGCGCTCGACCGTCTTGGCCGACGAGGTGCGCTCCTCTTCAATCTGACGAGCCTTGAGTGCCGCCTGGTCGAGAGCGGCGTTGACCTCGTCTTGGTCATAACCGTTGCGTGCGGAACGGAAGGAGAATTTTTCAGCCATGGCTAGTTCTCCTCACCAAAGCTGCGGTCAGCCTCACGAGCATCGGCCTCGATCGACCCCAAAGCGATTTCTAGCTCAGCGGCAAAGGCGTTCACGGCCTGGCGCTGCTCTTCGAGCTCAGCCAAACGCTGCGCGTTCTCTTGGTAGAGCTCCTGCGCCTGCGTGCGAATGTCGTCGTTGAGTGACGTGGCTCGCTCGCGAGCGCGCTGGATGAGCGTGGCCGCCTTGAGGAGCGAAGCAGCCAGGAGCGCGTCGCCCTCTTCGTGGGTGCGGGCAAACAGGGCTTCGGCCTCGGCGAGGAGACCCTCGGCGTGAGCATCCGCGTCACGAACCTGAGCTTCTGCGTCGCGAGTAATCTCGGCGATGTAGCTGGCCGTCTGCTCGCTGAGGCGACGGGCCTCGCGGTCTGACTTCTCCTGCAACGCCTCGATCTCACGCTGGATGCGCTCCTGCTCACGGTCGTTGAGCTGGCGCAGCGTGGCAATCTCGGCGCGGGCATCGTCGGTGTCTTTTTGTACCTGAGCCAACAGCTCAACGGCTGTTTGGTCAGCGTCTTGCTCAATCTTCAGCGCCTGCTCGCGGGCCTCTTCAAGAGTTGCGCGAGCGGCTTCGAGACGCGTCTCGGCTGCCTGGATGGTCTCCGTGGCGCGACGCTGACTGGACTCCGCCAGATCGGTGGCACGCTTCTCAGCCTCAGCAGAAAGCTTTTCGGCCTGCTTCTTGGCGGCCTCCGTGATTCGATCAGCCTCGGCCTGAGCGGTGTCGCGAAGCGCGTTGACCTCGTCTGTGGCGTCTTTCAGGAGCTTTCCGGCTTGCTCCTCAGCAACGCGAAGAGTTTGCTCGAAGGCAGCACCCAGGTCTGAAAACGAAGGCTTCGCATTTGCACGCTTGATGGCGTTCTTGGCTTCGTTGAGCTCGCGAGTCAGGCGCTCAATCGCTTTGTCGGCCTCTTCACGCTCCGCCTGAGCGCGGCCGATACGGCTTGTGATGTCAGCAAAGGCGCGGTCGACGTCTTCGGGGGCGTACCCACGACGTGACTCGCTGAACTTTGGTGACTCAGTCATCTGACTCTCGATTGCTGCTGATGTTTTTGCGAACGCAAAAAGAAGAGAAAAACTCCGCGCTTTTAGTGTACGCGACGATTGACCGAGCGTTTCCCCGGATGACCCCAAAGTTTGGGCAACGTTAGGGCAAAAGACCCACGGAGGCGAGGGCCGCACGAACGAGTGCGCCGCGCCCACCTTCCATTTCGTCGAGAACGGCTGAGCTGATTGCGTCCGCCGGGCTCAACCAGGTGAGCTCGAGGGCATCCTGGCGAGGTTCGCAGGTGCCGGTGACCGGCACCACATAAACGAGCGACACCGCGTGCTGGCGCTCGTCGCTATAGGCCGAGATGCCCGCAAAGGGAAAGTATTCGGCGACGTGCGCTGGAACGGGGCTAGCCGGCAGCAAGGGGAAAGCCATCGGGCCGAGATCTTTCTCGAGGTGACGAAAGAGTGCCTCGCGAATTGTCTCGCCGTACATGACGCGCCCCGAGACGATGGTGCGGGTCATGGCACCGGAGCTGTTTGCCCGCAGCAGGAGACCGACCTCGGTGGCCTGACCAAGGCCGTCGACACGAACGGGAACCGCCTCAACATAAATCAGCGGAAGACGACGGCGAATGTTTGCCAGCTCGTCATCGCTCAGCCAGGCACCACTGGGATCGGGAGTTCCAACGCTCATGTGTCTATTTCTATCGGATACCCCGCTCGCGCCAGCGCGTAACGCGCCACACATAGAGCTTGAGCAGGTTGGGGACAAGAAGGTAGACGGCGAGCGGAACGATGATCGCTGTGAGGATAAACGCCTTTAGAACAGGATGCAGGTTACCCATCAGGGGGCCAAGAAACGTGAGCCCGAGAGCCACGAGCGGGAAGATGACAATCCACGTGGCAAAAGCCCGAATGTGGATGGACGGAACGACGGGCTTCGGGGATTCGGTCATGGTCTCACCCTAGTCAAAAAGAAAACCCCCTCACGAGGAGGGGGAATCTTGTGGCGGTCCCGGTGGGATTTGAACCCACGGTGGACTTTCGCCCACACAACTTTTCGAGAGTTGCACCTTCGGCCGCTCGGACACGGAACCGTGGGAGAGTTTACTACTGTGAGAGCCATGGCTAAAAACTCACCTGGCTTTCGCTGCACCGAGTGCGGCTGGACAACCACCAAATGGGCTGGTCGCTGCGGTGAGTGCCAGGCCTGGGGCACCGTGGTCGAAGAAGGCGCCAAGACGGGCGTTCTTGCCAAGGTCACTCCCGTCAATCTGAGCGCCGAGGCAACCGCCAAGCCGATCACCGAGGTCACCTTTTCGTCGGATGCTTCGCACAAGCCCACCGGTGTCACCGAGTTTGACCGTGTGCTCGGCGGGGGCATCGTGCCCGGCGCAACCATCCTTCTCTCGGGTGAGCCCGGTGTGGGCAAGTCGACTCTTCTGCTCGAGGTGGCTGCCCGTGCAGCTAAGGCGGGCACGCGCGTGCTCTACGTCAGCGCCGAGGAGTCGGTGAGCCAAGTGCGACTTCGCGCCTCGCGAACCGGCGCCCTCACCGACAACCTTTTCCTCGCTGCCGAGACCGATTTGGGCACCGTGCTCGCGCAGATCGAGGCCGTCAACCCGGGGTTGCTGATCGTCGACTCCGTGCAAACGGTGGCCAGCGCATCCGTTGAAGGATTGGCAGGAGGCCCGAGCCAAGTTCGCGAAGTGGCGAGCGCCCTGATTCGGGTTGCGAAAGATCGCGAATTGCCGTTGCTGCTGGTCGGTCACGTCACCAAAGACGGAACCATCGCAGGACCTCGTTTGCTCGAACACTTGGTCGATGTCGTCTGCCAGTTCGAGGGCGATCGCCAGACCGCGTTGCGCTTCGTTCGTGCCCTCAAGAACCGCTTCGGCCCGACCGACGAGGTTGGCTGCTTCGAAATGACCGGCGAAGGCATCGCCGAGGTTCCCGACCCGAGCGGTCTATTTATGAGCCGCTCCGCAACGCCCGTTTCGGGCACCTGCGTGACCGTTGCCATGGAGGGCCGCCGCGCGCTCCCGGTCGAGATTCAGGCGCTGGTTGTTGCAAGCAGCACGCCGAACCCGCGTCGCGTGACCAATGGCGTTGACTCATCCCGCGTTGCCATGTTGCTCGCCGTACTCGAGCGTCGCGCCGGGCTGAAACTCAGCGACAAGGATGTTTACGTGTCGACCGTCGGGGGCGTGCGCCTGGCCGAGCCGGGTGCGGATCTGGCCATTGCCATCGCTATCGCGAGCGCCTTCCACGACAAGCCCATCGCGCCCACTGTGGCGGCGTTCGGTGAGATCAGCCTCGCCGGCGAAGTGCGGCCGGTGGCCAGTGGGCGTCAGCGCGAGAGCGAGTCCACCCGACTCGGGTTCTCTACACTGATCACCGACCAGGTCGGTTCGATTCGCCAAGGACTGACCAAGGCCTTCGACACCGCAAAGGATGCCCGCGAGCGCGAGCTCGACGCTGCGTTCTAGGAGCGAACCGAACGCGGGCTAGTGAACCTGCGGGATGAGCCCGAAGTGCTCAAGCTCGGCGTCATCGAGCATGCGTGAGCGGATCATGAAGCGAACGCCCTCGGGGGCTTCGACCGAGAATCCGCTCCCCCGACCTTTCACCAGGTCGACGGTGAGGTGGGTGTACTTCCAGTATTCGAACTGGGATGCCGACATATAGAACTCGATCGGCGCGAGCCCCTCAACCTCGAGGGTTTGCAACAGAACATCCGATGGGCCGGTGATAAACATGCCGACCGGGAAACACATCGGGGAGCTGCCATCACAGCAGCCCCCCGACTGGTGAAACATGAGTGG
>CAZPVE010000037.1:0-7716 GCA_964589925.1 uncultured Aurantimicrobium sp.
GGCGAGCAGCGCACCAGCAACTTCTTGCTCTGGCAGGCTGCCTATGCCGAAATGGTCTTCTTGGACACGCTCTGGCCTGATTTCAGTCGAGTGGACCTGTGGAACGCCGTTGAGCAATTCGTCGGCCGTGACCGCCGATTTGGCGGCGCAATTGACGCCCCCAAGAAATAGCGACAGCCCTCCTTCGTGGGATACTTGAACCTACGAAACGTGAGTGAAGTGAGTGGCGATGGTGAGTAGTCCTGCAGTGGCAGGCGCTTTGACGATTGGCTCCATCACCGTTGATGTTCCCGTCGTGTTGGCTCCGATGGCCGGCATCACGAACACCGCCTTTCGGCGTCTGTGCCGCGAATACGGCGCCGGTCTCTACGTCTCTGAAATGATCACTTCTCGTGCCCTCGTTGAGCGCACCCCGGCATCCATGCGCCTGATCAAGCATCACGAGAGCGAAACGACCCGCTCCATCCAGTTGTACGGCGTTGACCCCAAGACTGTTGGCGACGCAGCGCGAATGCTTTCGGCTGAGGGGCTCGCCGATCACATCGATTTGAACTTTGGATGCCCGGTTCCGAAGGTCACGCGCAAAGGCGGCGGGGCAGCGCTTCCCTGGAAGACCGATCTGTTTCAAGACATCGTTGAGTCGGCTGTCGCCGGAGCCGGTGAGCTGCCTGTCACGGTCAAAATGCGAAAAGGCATTGATTCTGAGCACTTGACCTTCATTGAGGCCGCCAAAATCGCGCAGGGTGCCGGCGTTGCGAGCATCGCTCTGCACGCTCGCACGGCGAGCGAGTACTACAGCGGTCACGCCGACTGGAATGCCATCGGTGAGCTCAAGTCGACCATCACTGACGTTCCCATTCTCGGAAACGGTGACATTTGGTCGGGAGATGATGCTGTTCGCATGATGGACCAGACGGATTGTGACGGCGTTGTCGTCGGTCGCGGGTGCCTGGGCCGGCCGTGGTTATTTGCTGACCTCAACGCGGCGCTGAATGAGCGCGCTGGTCTCGAGAGCGCGACGACGAGGGTTCAACCTGATTTGGGGTACGTCGCACAGGCCATTCGCCGTCACGCTGAGCTCCTGGTCGAGTTCTTCGACAGCGAGGAGCGCGCCTGCCGCGACATTCGCAAGCACATGGCTTGGTATCTCAAGGGCTACTCAGTCGGCGGGGACTTGCGTTCGCGCATGGCCTTGGTGACGAGCCTTCAGCACCTTGATGATTTGCTCGGTGAACTTGACTGGTCGGCCCCTTACCCCGGGCTGGCTGCCGAGGGGCAGCGCGGACGCGCGGGCACGCCCAAGAAGACGTCCCTGCCCGACCGTTGGCTCGAATCGCGCACTCTGGGTGCCGCTGACCGCGCTACGGTGGCAGAAGCCGAAATCGATGCGAGCGGGGGATAGTGTGACAGGTTCACAGCTGCCTCTGGGCTATCAAGATTCCGACGCTGAGCGCATGATTCGCGAGGAACACTCCTCGCGTCGCGGACAGTTTGCGCGCGACCGTGCTCGTTTGCTGCATTCGAGCGCGCTGCGTCGCCTCGCTGCCAAGACTCAGGTGCTCAGCCCAACGGCAGGTCTTGATTTTGCCCGCAACCGCTTGACCCACTCACTTGAGGTCGCGCAGGTCGGCCGTGAAGTCGCCGGCGCGCTCGGACTAGATCCGGATGTCGTAGACACAGCATGTCTCGCACACGACATTGGGCATCCGCCGTTTGGACATAACGGTGAGAAGGCGCTTTCCGTCTGGGCTGCCGACATCGGCGGCTTCGAGGGCAATGCTCAGACCCTTCGCTTGCTGACGCGTCTCGAGGCCAAGGTTTTTGGCACGAGCGGAATGTCTTACGGACTCAACCTGACCCGGGCGAGCCTGGACGCAAGCACAAAGTACCCGTGGCCCATCCAGCAGGCTGTGGTCGACCCCACAGGCCGCGCAAAGTTCGGCTTCTACGCCGACGACGTTCATGTTTTCGAATGGATGCGCGCTGGTGCTCCTGAACGCGTGCGCTGCATCGAAGCGCAGGTGATGGACTTCAGCGATGATGTTGCGTATTCGGTGCACGATTTTGAAGATGCCATCGTTAACGGCTACATCGACGCGCGTGAGCTCGGGGCTCGAGTCAATCACGATGAACTGGTTGATCAAATGTTCGAGTGGATTGGCGGAGAACACTCGCACGACGAGCTCATTGCGGCGTTCGATCGACTCGACACCCTTGACGTGTGGGTCGATGAGTTTGATGGTTCCCGCCAAGCTCAGGCCAAATTGAAGAACCTCACATCCAAGTTGATCGGGCGCTTTGTGCACGCCGCTACGCACGCAACGAAGGCGGCCTACCCCCAGACGCACCTTGCTCGCTTTGGTGCGTCGGTCGTCGTGCCTCGCGAGGTCGAGGCCGAGATTGCCGTTCTGAAGGGCATCGCGGCAGCGTTCGTGATGAAGATCAACTCTCGTCAGCCCGTCTATGCCCACCAGCGCGAGGTTCTCACCGAGCTTGCCGACCACCTGTGGGCTCATGGTCCAGCTGTCTTAGATCGCGCATTCGCCGACGATTGGGGCGCTGCTGATGGCGACGCAGGTCGTCGTCGCGTCGTGGTCGATCAAATTGCCAGCCTGACTGATCAGTCGGCGCTGGCGTGGCACGAGCGATTGATCGGTTCGTAATGGCTGGTCGTATTCGCGCCGCGGACATCGAAGAGGTCAAAGCCCGCACGAACATTGCCGACATTGTCGGGGAACATGTCGCACTCAAATCAGCTGGTGTCGGCTCTCTCAAGGGCTTATGTCCGTTCCACGACGAGCGCAGTCCGAGCTTCCACGTCAAACCAGCATCCGGCTTTTATCACTGCTTCGGATGCGGTGAGAGCGGCGATGTCTATAGCTTCATGCAGAAGATGGATCACGTCACCTTCACCGAGGCGGTTGAACGCCTGGCTGAGAAGATCGGCTTTCCGCTCACATACGAAGAGGGCTCGGGAAAGCCAAGCGAAACCGGGAATCGAGCCCGCATTCTGGCCGCCAATGCTGCAGCGGCAGAATTCTTCGTGGCCCAGTTGGCCTCGCCAGGTGCCGCTGAAGGCCGCAAGTTCTTGGGGGAGCGCGGTTTCGATAGGGCAGCCGCGGAACTCTTTGGTATCGGCTTTGCCCCTAAGTCTTGGGGGGAGCTTCGCGACCACTTGAAGGCGAAGGGATTCACCGACGAAGAGCAGCTGACGGCAGGACTCCTTTCTCAGGGAGACAAGGGACCGTATGACCGTTTTCGAGGGCGCTTGGTCTGGCCTATCCGTGATGTGACCGGTCAGACGATTGGCTTTGGAGCACGCAAGTTGTTCGATGACGACAAAGGCCCCAAGTATCTCAACACCCCGGAGACCCCGGTTTACCACAAGGCTCAGGTTCTCTACGGGCTCGATTTGGCCAAGCGGGATGTGGGTAAGACCCGCCGTGTTGTCGTTGTTGAGGGTTACACCGACGTGATGGCGGCCTACCTGTCGGGTGTGACCACCGCAGTCGCCACATGTGGAACGGCTTTCGGAGTCGACCACATCAAACTTCTTCGTCGAGTCATGGGGGATGACTCCGGTCTTGGTGAGGTTATTTTCACGTTCGACCCAGACGCCGCGGGTCAAAAGGCTGCCATGCGCGCTTTTGGTGAGCAGCAGAGGTTTTCTGCCCAAACATTTGTCGCGGTCGCTCCTGAGGGCCTCGATCCGTGTGACCTGCGTCTCCACCGTGGCGAGCAGGCGGTTCGTGACCTCGTCGAGTCAAAAGTGCCCATGTTTGAGTTCGTCATTCGAACCCTGCTTAAGAACTACAACCTCGACACCGTGGAAGGTCGTATCGCGGCCCTTCGAGAGGCAGCGCCCATCATCGCCGAAATTCGTGACGGCGCCCTCAAGCCTGGCTACACCCGCGAGCTGGCTCGTTTGACGGGCGTTGACATTGCCGAGGCGCAACAGGCTGTGAGCCGCGCTTCGAAATCAGCTTCGCGCTCGTCGTCTCCTGTTCCAGGAGACCACGGTTTCCATCCCCAGGGGGAGCCCTACCCCGATGAAATGGCTCCTGTTGAAGCTCCGCCGGTCACTTTCGCTGACCTCGGGCGGGACCCTGCCGTGCGACTTGAACGTGACGCACTTATGGCCCTGCTTCAGCATCCAACGGTGCCCGGCGATGCCCAGTTCGATGATGCGTGTGCGTCAGTCTTGAGCCAGCCAGCCCTCGATTCGATTCGATCGGTTATCGGCGCAAACCGAGGCACGAAAGCCGACCCATCGTGGCTTCAAACATTGCTCGCGGATGCACCTGCGGAACTTGCTCCATTGATCACGCAGTTGGCCGTTGCGCCGCTGCCCGAAGAGAGTCCCGAGCGCATCGAGGTGTACGTGCGGGGCGTGGTGTCTAGCCTGGTCGAGCGTGATCTCATTCGCCAGAAGAACGACTTGGTCTCTCGGCTCCAGCGTCTCGGTTCAAGCGACCCGGAGCAGGCGCGAGTCATCTCTCAGGAGCTCATCGTGCTTGAAGCCAAGCGACGGGATGTACGGGGTTATTAGCGTCATGAGACGGCCGCACCTCGAGTGGCCATGTGAGTTTGTGCCTCACGCCTGGTGCTAAAGTAGTAGATGCGCAAGCGCCAATCCTCGATAGCTCAATTGGCAGAGCAGCCGGCTGTTAACCGGCAGGTTGATGGTTCGAGTCCATCTCGGGGAGCGAAGCCCCGGCCCTCCACGGCCGGGGCTTTTTCGTTTATCCCTCGAGATCGTCGACGCCGGGCATCCAGCTGTTGCCGGGCTTTCTCCAGCCGTTCTGCTTGCGGGCCTTGTCGGCCAGCTTTTTTTGCGCGTGCGCAAGGCGATCTACGTAGAGAAGCCCGTTCAAGTGATCGAATTCATGCTGCATGATGCGGGCAAACCAGCCTTCACACTCGAGCTCGAAATGAACGCCGTCGGCGTCCTGGGCGCGCAGAATCGCCTTCTCGGCGCGCACAAGCGGAAAGCGTTCACCCGGGAAGGACAGGCACCCCTCATCGTCCGCCACGGTGGGCTCCCGAACCTCAGTGGGGGAGATGTAGAGCTCGGGGTTGACCGCGACGCCGCGCCGGGGAGTGCCATCGTCGTCGGCATAGTCGTAAACAAAGACTCGCAAATCAACGCCGATTTGAGGGGCGGCAAGGCCAACGCCTGGTGCCGTATCCATGGTTTCGTACATGTCCTGGATGAGTTCTTTGAGTGACTCGTCAAAGCTAGTGACAGGTCGTGCGACCGAGTGCAAAACTGGCTCTCCGGCAATGACAATGGGGCGTACAGGCATGGTTCAAGCCTAACGGCGTGGGACAGGGGAGCAGGCTGGCTGTGCGGGTAGAGTCACAGTCATGTTGGCCGCCGAACTACTCGCTGCGACCTCGGACATCCATTTCGAGCCGTCTCAGCTCATCGGCATTCCGTTCGCTCTTGTCGGTGCCGTGTTTATGTCTGTCGGCGCGCAACTGCAGCACTCGGGCGTCGGCAAAGTCGGTCGTCTCTCTGCCGTCGATGGCGAAGCGCCGTCGGCCCTGAACCTCAAGCAGCTCTTTTCGCTCCTGTCGCGCCCGTCCTGGCTTTTCGGCACAGTGATGCTGGGTCTGGCCGTGGTGTTTCAACTGGTCAGTCTTGGATACTCGCCCATCATCGTGGTTCAGCCCATCGGAGCTGTCGCCCTCGTGTTGACCGCGATCATCAATTCTCGCGTGAGCAAGGTGAAGCTCAATCGGGCAAGCATCGTCGCCATCGTGATGTGCGTAGGTGGCGTCGGTGTGTTTGTTACTGTGGCTGCTTTCACTGCGATTAATGCTCCGGTTCTGCCGGAGGACCTCATCCAGATTTTGATCATCTTGGGCGTCATCATGATGATTTTGGCTGTGGTCTATGTCTTCCTTCGAAAAAGGCCTAACGCTCTCTTCTACATCCTTGGCGCGGGAATCCTCTACGGCTTCGTCGCAACGTTCGCCAAAGTTGTCGAGGCTCGGCTTCTCTCCAAGCACATGGATCCGCTGTTGTGGGTCTGTCTTGCGGCTCTGTTGCTCGCGGCTGTTATTGGTGGATTGTTCGTGCAGAACGCATACTCATCCGGGCCGCCTGATCTCGTCATTGCTGGGTTGACTGTTATCGACCCACTCGTGGCGGTCTGTATCGGTATCGTCATTCTCGACGAGGCATCCCAGGCACCGCCGTGGGCTGTGGTGATCTATGTTCTCGCCGGTGCTGTTGCCATCGCGGGCGTCTTCTTGATGTCACGCGTTCACCCGCAATCGACGGGTGAAACAGGTGAGGTTCCACGCCTCGTTGATACGCCGGTTAAGTAGTCTTCGACGGTAAACTAGAGGGTGCCGCACATTTGCGGAGGCTCAGGCCAAACGACTCAAGGATTGTTCGTGCCCCCAACTTCTGGTTCTGCCAACGCGGCCACCGGCTCATCGCAGAAGCTGACTGTTCTCATCGGGTGCGACACTTTTGGCCCCAATGTCAACGGTGCGGCCAAGTTTGCTGAACGCCTGGCGGCGGGCCTCGTCGGGCGCGGTCACAATGTTCACATCGTGGCTCCGGCAGCGAGTCGCAAGCGGGGCACATTCATTGAGGAGCACGAAGGTGCACGTATGACCGTGCACCGACTGCGAAGCTGGCGCTGGTACCCGCATGACTGGCTTCGTTTTGCTCTGCCCTGGCGCATCAACCAAAATTCGGCTCGCATCCTTGATGAGGTCAAGCCTGATGTCGTCCACTTCCAATCACACATCATCGTTGGGCGTGGACTCTCGATTGAGGCGGAGAAACGCGGCATTCGCATCATCGGCACTAACCACTTCATGCCCGAAAATCTCCTTGATTTCGCCGTCATTCCCAAGTGGGTACACAACTTCGCGATTCGTATTGCTTGGCGTGCCGCTGCCCGCACCTTCGGTCGCGCTGAGGCGGTCACCACGCCCACGCGTAAGGCAGCAGACTTCCTTGAAGAGTTCACTCACCTGACTGATGTTCACGCCATTTCTTGTGGAATCGACGCGCATCACTATGCTCCGACCTTCAACCCTGACGGTCCGAACAAGATCATTTTTGTAGGCCGCGTCACGGGCGAGAAGAAGATTGATGTTCTTATCCGGGCGGTGAAGGCTCTTGATCCTTCTCTCAATGCCAGTCTCGAAATTGTCGGTGGCGGCGATCTTCTCAATCACCACAAGTCCCTCGTTCACCAGCTCGGGCTCGATGGGAAAGTCACCTTTACTGGCTATGTCACAGATGCCCAGCTCAAGGCTGCGCTGGCCAGTTCGAAGGTCTTCGCTATGCCTTCGATTGCTGAACTTCAGTCGATCGCAACGATGGAGGCTATGGCCACGGCACTTCCCGTTGTGGGCGCCAACGCGATGGCACTGCCACACCTGATTCACGACGGAGAAAACGGTTACCTGTTCGAGCCTGGCAACGTTTCCGAACTCACCGAGAAGCTCACGAAAGTCTTGACGATGCCCTGGGCGGAGCTCGAAAAAATGAAGCAGGCCTCGCTCCACTTCATCAAGGGACACGACATCACCCGCACGCTCGACACATTCGAAGCGTTGTACCGCGGGGAAGAGGTCGTTGACCCAGACCCTGAGCTTACCGACGACTAAACTTGAACCGTTACACGGGGCGGTAGCTCAGCTGGTTAGAGCAGCGGACTCATAATCCGTCGGTCACGGGTTCAAGTC
>CAZPVE010000038.1:0-7636 GCA_964589925.1 uncultured Aurantimicrobium sp.
TCCTCCATCACGCAGCAGTACGTCAAGAACGTGCTCGTGCAGAAGGCCGAAGCGATTTCTGACCCGGTCGAGCGCGAGAAAGCCTATGACGCCGCCGTCGCAACGAACATCGACCGCAAGATCAAGGAGATGAAGCTCGCGATTGGCATCGAGCAGAAATACTCGAAGCAAGAAATCCTGAACGGCTACCTCAACATTGCGTCGTTTGGTGGCCAGGTCTACGGCATCGAGGCCGCCGCCGAGTACTACTACGGCAAGACAGCACTGACCGTGTCGTTGCCCGAAGCAGCAAGCCTCATGGCTATGGTTCAAAACCCCAACCGCATGCGCGTCGATGACCCCGACAACTACGAACGCAACAAGGGTCGTCGTGACTACATCCTTGAGAAGATGCACGAGAACGGCAAGATCAGCGCCGAAGAACGTGACAAAGCCATTGCCACCCCCATCACCCCCAAGATCACCAACTCGGGTACGGGCTGTGCTGTCGCGCCTTATGGAGCCGCAAACTTCTGTGACTACATCACCTGGATTATTCGCACCGACCCTGCATTTGGCGCGACCGAAGACGAGCGCTGGGCAGCCTTCCAGCGTGGTGGCTGGAAGATTTACAGCACCCTGAACGTCGAGATGCAGAAGGTCGCTGATTCAAACATTCGGGCTCGCATTCCGCAGCAGAGCGAACGCGGAAACATTGCTGGAGCATCCACGAGCGTCGAGGTCGGCACGGGTCGAATTCTCGCGATGGGGCAGAGCAAGAAGTTCTCGAACGACGCTGACTTGCTTGCTAAAGACAGCAAATACACCTCCGTCAACTATTCGACCGACATCGACTACGGTGGGTCATCCGGATTCCAGGTTGGCTCGACCTACAAAATCTTCACTGTCGCAGAATGGCTCAAGCAGGGGCACGGTCTGGGCGAAATGGTGGATGGCCGTCAGAAGCCACTCGACCTCTCGAAGTTCAAGAACACGTGTGAGGGCGTCGGCGGTGGCATCTGGAACACCAAGAACAACGCCAACGACAAGGGTCGAATCTTGTCGGTGGCAAACGCCATCAGCACGTCGCTGAACCACGCCTTCTTCTCAATGGCTCTTCAGATGGACCTGTGTGAAATCAAGAAGCAGGCCGAAGCTTTTGGCGTACACCGCGCCGATGGTGACCCGCTTGGTAGCAGCCCGGCTTCAATCATCGGAACGAACGAGATTTCGCCCCTCACCATGGCTACGGCGATGGCCGGTGTCTCCAACCTCGGACTCACCTGCACGCCCATCGCCATTGACTCGGTAACCGACTTCAACGGCAACAAGATTGAGCCGCCTAAGTCGACCTGCACGCAGAGTCTTCCCCAAGACATTGACTTGGGGCTCATCGCAGGCCTCAAGGGCCCGATTCAGGGCGGTACCGCTACAGCGTCTAACCCGAATGATGGCATCGCCCACATCGGCAAGACCGGATCTACCGACGACTTCATCCACACCTGGATGCTCGGCGCGAGCAGCAAAGTGGCCACGGCGGTCTGGGTTGGAAACGTGACGGGGTTTGTCTCTCTCTCGGGCACATCGCTCAACGGGCAGACGGGTAGCTCCGTGCGCCACCCCATCTGGCGGGCCATCATGACCGAGGCCGACCGCCAGTTCAAGGGAACCGACTGGGCCGCGCCCGACCCCAAGTTCCTCAAGGGTCGCTCCGTAGCAGTCCCGGACGTACGCGGTCTCACACTTGCTGACGCCCAAAAGATGATCGAGTCCCTCGGTCTGACCTTCGTCAATGGTGGCGTCGTCGACTCCAATGCCGCCACCGGCCAGGTCGTTTCCACAAGCCTCGAAGCTGGCAAGTCGGTTCCCACGGCCACCATCGTCAAGGTCTTCACCAGTAACGGAACCGGCATTGCTGTGCCGAGCTTCATTGGGATGACGCAAGCCGCGGCCGAGGCCCTGGCGGCCCAAAACCACTGGACCATCGCGTGGACAGTCGTGAACCAGCCGCAGACTTGCACCACCCCCGGCGATCCCAATAGCTGTTCACCGCTCGCCGGTTCTGTCGTGGCCCAACAAGAAGTAGTTGGCTCGTTCCTGAGTCCGACCAAAACCGTCAATCTCACGCGGCAGGCTCCCTAGACATCGTGTCTGCTGAGACGGCATCGAAAGTTGTTGGCGCCCTCGCGCTGGCTGCTGTCGGCGTCGCTGCCTGGGGCGTGCTCGTCGAGCGCAACCGGTTCACGCTTCGTGAAGTGACCGTTGAGGCCCTCCCGCCCGGATCGAAGCGGCTGCGGGTACTGCACCTGAGTGATATCCACCTCGCGCCATGGCAGCGCGGCAAGCAGCGCTGGGTGCGTGCGCTCGCCCAGCTCGGCCCAGATCTCATCGTGAACACCGGCGACAATTGGGGCGCCAAGGATGCGCTTTCCGCAGTCCGTCACATGTTCGAGCCTTTCGCGGGCATCCCCGGTGTATTTGTATTCGGCTCCAACGACCACCACGGCCCCGGGCTGAAGAACCCCCTACGCTACTTCGCCGGGCCCTCGGAGGCCCACGAGGAACCGGTCCCGCTCGACGTGCCAGCGCTCACCGACCTCTTCGAAAATGAGTTGGGGTGGACAAACCTGAACAACACAGCCGCATCCATCGAAGTTGCCGGCCGGCCTGTGGAGTTTTTCGGCGTGGATGACCCTCACCACCAGCTGGACGACCCGGATGCGATGCTCGATGCTCTGGATGGGGTCCGGGCGGTAGCGCCGGCGCCCGCTGCACAGATTGGCGTGGCCCACGCTCCCTACGCGCGCACGCTCAACCTCCTCACGGAAGCCGGGGCGGATGTCATGTTTGCCGGGCATACCCACGGTGGACAGGTGTGTGTTCCGGGGTATGGCGCACTTGTCACGAACTGTGACCTGCCGCGCGAATCGGCGAAGGGATTCAGCGTGTGGGATGGCCGAAACCGCTCCGTTCCCCTGCACGTTTCAGCCGGGCTCGGCACCAGCATCTTTGCCCCCGTGCGCTTTGCATGCCCCCCCGAGGCCACTCTCGTCACGCTGGTTGCCCGCAAGAACTGAGTTTCACGCGCGCGTATACTTGAGGAGACCTCCGGGGTGTGGCGCAGCTTGGTAGCGCGCGTCGTTCGGGACGACGAGGTCGCAGGTTCAAATCCTGTCACCCCGACCAAACGAAAGAGACCACCTTCTGGGTGGTCTCTTTTTCGTCGTAGCGGCTTCGCGCTCGCCTAGATCGAGGGATCAAACGAGAGGTCACGACCGGAGCCGGCCCACTCATCGGTGCCACCCGCGACAGAAACCGCCGTGTATCCCTGAGCCTCAAGGAAGGTGGCGGCCTTCATCGAGCGGCCGCCTGCCTTGCAAATAACATAGATGGTTTCGGTCTCCGTGATGAGGTGCAGGTTCTCGGGAACGGTTGCCAGCGGAACGTGCTTCGCATTGGGAACGTGTCCGGCGGTAAATTCGTCGACTTCGCGAACATCCAACACCCAGGCGCCATCGGCGAGTGCTGCCTCGAGATCGGCAACAGAAATTTCAGCGGGCATGACTAACCTTTCGATTCAAACTTTTTAGAGACTATCGTCCCGGTCGGTTACGTCGAAAGGGGCGACAGCCACGCTGGCCCAGAGGGTGGTTGTGTTGTAGGTCGAGGTCAGGGTCCAGGAGTGGGTGAGATCGCCCAGAAGTGTCGAGCCGTACCCTTCGATGGCTGGCGGCGTGAGCGCGGTTCCGGTATTTCGCACCGTCACGTCGATGAGTTGCGCTTCGACGGAGAAGACATCAACACTGACCTGAGTTGCGTGGGCGTGCTTGATTGCATTGTTGACGCCCTCGCGAATAACCTCGATCACGCATCCTCGAGCCGAATGATTCACGGCCAGAGCTGCTCGGGACTCCTCATCTTCATAGAGTGTTACCAAAACGCCGCTGCCCCACACGCGGCGGATCTCCTCAACAAATTCCTGCACGGTTGGTGACGTCGTCGTATCGTCGGTGAGGCGGGTCATCGCAGCGGTGAGTTCAGCGATGACATCACCAGTAAGTGCCGCGTCGACGGTGGTGGCTTGATTCAGTCGGATGGCGGATGCGTAGAGGGCCGACTGAATCGGACCATGCAAGATATTCGCCACCCGCGATGAGTCGATCTTGGTCTGTTGGCGAATCGCCGACGTCACAATCTCGATTTCCTCGTTTACTGCCTCAAGTTCTTTCAGGGCCTCCCGCTGGGCAATCTGAATGACTTGGTACCGATAGGCAACCGTTGCGAGTGCCATCACGAGAACAACCCATCCGGCGAGGAGATCAATGCCGATGGTCGTGGTGAACGCAATCACACCGCCAACGACAAGAACTGCAATAGCGCCGTGAAGCAGAACGTAGACCACGCCGCCCAAGACAGGCGTGAGGGCCCGTCGCCTCAAGGACCAACGTCCGACCCAGAGGAGCGTATAGAGGCCAACAGCCATGATGGCAAGCGTTTCCAGCAATTCTGAGGGGACAACAATGAACAAGAGCGACACAAAGGTCAGCAAAACTACGAAAATGGTGAACCCGGCTGGCAGAATCAAGCGCCCAATCTGCGTGGGATTCCTCGGGCGAACGCCAATGTAACCCCTGGGTGACTCGTCCGAAGGCTCCGTCGGCACATCGCTCAACGCCTGGGCCATCCGAACGCTCAGTGGGCGAACCAGCTCATTGACCGTTTGAATCATGGACTCGCTGATTCGAGCCAGCGTGGCCTGGTCCTGAGCAGCCGAAAGAGCGCTGGCTATCGAGTCCAGCGCTGGTGCGATGGCGGCCTGCGCTTTCGTTACGAGGACGCGTTTGTGCTCGTGAGCCCGCGAGAGGGCTTCAGCTCTCAACCGCGACAAGTGTTCTCGCTCGGCGAGGAGCTTCAGAACGGCAGCCCGGAATTCGTAACGAGCTGAGATGAGAACAGCCAAGAAGCAAAAAATCATCATCACCGATGATGTCCCGCTCACAAAACGCATCAGTGTGGTTTCACGAGTAACCACACCTAGGGCGTTCTGGGTGAGCTCGAACGAAAGTGCTCGCACGATGCCTGCACTGAAGAACGCCAAGAGTGTCAGCAGGGGCCGAGCCTCGCGAGGGCGGTTGGGCAACACTGTGAATCGAAAGAGAAGAAGGGTGCCGATCGTGGCTGTCCATGACACCACAGAGATGATGGTCCACTCCCCGTCTGTCGCAGCCCCGGGAGAAGAAGTTGCCAGAAGGGTTATCGCTAGCGACTGTGGAAAAAGGTACAAGACAAATACTGGCCATGTAAGTGCGTAACGCGAACCAACCAAGAGCCACGTCTCGCGCGGACTTACGATTGCTTCGCGCGGGCTCCGGGGCTGCGCCATTTAGGAGGCCAAAGGGATTCCGGCGGCGGCCATGTACTGCCTAGCAGCCTCCACACGCGCATTGCCCTCGCCGTGGGCATCGATTTCAAGAATCGCAAAGATGCGGCTGAGCATGCTTTCAACCGCTCCGAGCGAGCGGTCCCGCGCATCCGCAATCTGCTGATTTGTTTTGCCTTGGGCAACGAGTTTGAGAACTTCGAGCTGCATGCGCGACAAATTGGCCAAAGGACGGTTCGGGTCCTGGTCATGGCGTTGGCTGCTGGTCACGCGACCGGAGAGAACTGCCTCAAGCGCATCCACCAGCTCGGTGGAGCCCACGAGCTGGGATTTACGCAAGTACGCAGCCTTGCGAAGAACGGTGCGGTCGGCATGGCCCGAGAAGCGCGGGTCGGGCAGGTTCGTGAGAAACAGCACGCCGAGCTCTGGGCTCTCGCGCACGAGAGCCTCGGCAACGTCGAAGCCGTCAACACCCGGGCCCAGGTTGATGTCGACCACAATGGCGTCGAGGTCTTCCTCGTCGAAAACGGCGCGCGCTTCGACCGCGTTGGAGGCAACCGACACCGCGAACCCGTGAGCTTCGAGATTCTGGGCGAGAAGGTCGCGCAGAAGGGCCTCATCCTCAATGATCAGGATGCGGCGGGCGTACACAGTGACCTCAGTGAGCCTGGTTCGGGCGAAGGACTAAGAGAAGTCGCTGTCGGGCTCGAGGCTGAACTCGACCGGCCACTGGCGGCGACCCGCGTTGAGCGAACCACGGCTGTAGTGCAGGTAGCAGCGGCCACAGAGTGACTCGTAGGTGAGGTGGTCATCATCGATGGCCATTTGCTCACCCTCGAACACGAAAACATCGTCGATGACTCGTGCGTTGAAGATTGCTTTGCTGCCACAGCGACAGATGGTCTTGAGCTCTTCAATCTCGTGAGCAACCTCGAGCATGCGGCGGCTTCCGGGGAAGGCGACCGTCTGGAAGTCGGTACGGATGCCGTAAGCAATGACGGGGATGTTCTCAAGAAGGGCGATGCGAAGCAGGTCGTCGACCTGCTCTTCACTGAAGAACTGCACCTCGTCGATGAGCAGGCACGAAACGTCGTTGCCGGTCTCTTTGTGGATGCGCTCACGGTGCTTCTGGAAGGTGCCGTAGACATCCGACTCGGGGCTCAGCACAAAGTCGGTGGGACGGTTGAAGCCCAGACGGGACAGGATTCCTAGGTCGCCCTTGGTGTCGACGGCCGGCTTGGCCAACAGCACGCTGTGGCCGCGCTCTTCGTAGTTGTAGGCGGTCTGCAACATCGCGGTCGACTTGCCGCTGTTCATTGCGCCGTATCGGAAGTAGAGCTTTGCCATGGGTGCCGTCTTTCGTCTCGAGGCGGTAAAAGTTGTTTAGGCCTTCAGGTTGAGCACCGCGGCGGTCTTGGCGAGTGACGCTTTTGCCTTGGCCGGGTCATCCGAAAGGCGGGTGCCGTAACTCGGAATCATCGCGCTGATCTTCTTCTTCCACGAAGGCAGTTGCTCGGGGAAGCATTTTGAAAGCAGTTCTAGCATGATGGCAACGGCCGTGGATGCACCCGGTGACGCACCGAGAAGACCAGCAATTGAGCCGTCCGCTGACGAGACGACCTCGGTGCCAAACTGCAGAACGCCACCCTTCACACGGTCGCGCTTCATCACCTGAACGCGCTGGCCAGCCTTGATGAGGTGCCAATCCTTGGCCTCGGCCGTGGGCATGAATTCGCGCAGGGCCGCAAGCTTCTTGTGGGGACCGGCAATAACCTCGCCGATGAGGTACTTGAGCAAGTCGAGGTTCGAGATGCCCACTCCAAGCATGGTGATGATGTTGTGGAAGCGGATCGACAGCGGTAGGTCAAGCATCGATCCCTTCTTCAAGAAGTTGGGGCTGAACCCTGCGTAGGGGCCAAACAAGAGGGATGCCTTGCCATCGACAACGCGGGTGTCAAGGTGGGGAACACTCATGGGTGGGGCTCCCACAGCAGCCTTTCCGTAGACCTTCGCCTGGTGCTGGGCAACAATCTCGGGGTTGTCGGTGCGCAGGAACTCACCGGAAATGGGGAATCCGCCGTAGCCCTGAATCTCCGGGATGCCCGAGTTCTGGAGCAGGGCGAGAGCACCACCACCCGCACCGACGAAAACGAATCGGGCGAAGTGCGTGCGAGGAGTGTTGCCCACGCGGTCGCGGGTCTTGATGCGCCAGAGGCCATCCTTGGGCTGCTTGGTCAGGGCGACAACCTGCGTGTTGTACGTGATGCCGGCGCCCTC
>CAZPVE010000039.1:0-7615 GCA_964589925.1 uncultured Aurantimicrobium sp.
CGAGACCGGATTGGCTGCAGCAGCTAAGTAGTTCCACCCATTCGGTGCCGATCATCTGCGTGCAGGTGGTCGGCACCGCTGGTTTAAGCTGGGAACACCATGGAATGGCAAACCTCCGAAGACACTGAGCCGTCGGCATTCGTCACCGACGAGCAGGTTCGCGCGCTCGCAGGCAAGCCTCCGGCAACGGGTGCCTGGCGCGACGGCGACCCGATCGGAAACCGCCAATTTGCCAATCTGGGCCCCCTCGAGTTCGAGTTCGGCGGCCGCCTCCCCCATGTTCGCCTCGCCTATGAGACCTGGGGTGAGCTCAACGAGGCTCGCGACAACGCGGTCCTCGTCTTGCACGCTCTGACGGGCGACTCACACGTCATTGGTGATGCCGGCAAAGGCCACGTCACCTCGGGATGGTGGGCCGACGTCGTAGGGCCGGGCAAAGCCGTCGACACCAATAAATACTTCGTTGTGGCCCCGAATGTGCTTGGCGGCTGCCAGGGCAGCACGGGTCCGGCATCCCTCGCTCCGGATGGCTTCGAGTGGGGCGCACGCTTTCCCTACACAACTATTCGTGACCAGGTCAAAGCTCAGGTGCTCTTGAGCGATTTTCTGGGCATCGATGTGTGGGCTGCCGTTATTGGTGGGTCCATGGGAGCGATGCACTCTCTCGAGTGGGGCATCGACTACCCCGAGCGCCTCAAGCGCCTCGCGGTTATTGCTGCGCCGCCTGCGACGAGCGCAGATGAAATTGCTCTGAACACCGTGCAGATCGAAGCCATCAAGCTGGACCCCAACTGGCGCGAGGGTGACTACTACGAAGCGAAAGACGGCGAAGGCCCGCATCACGGGCTCGCTCTCGCACGCCGAATTTCGTTCCAGAACTTCCGCGCACCCGCCGAGCTCAACGACCGTTTTGATCGTTCCTCGCAGAGTGACATCAGCCCTCTGGGCAAGGGCGGGCGCTTTGCCGTGGCCAGCTACCTCGACTTCCACGGCAACAAGTTCACTCGTCGATTCGACGCCAACAGCTACATCGTGCTCATTGAATCGATGAACTCTCACGACGTGGGTCGCGACCGCGGGGGCATCGAGGCGGCACTGTCAACCATCACCGTGCCAACGCTGGTGCTCGGCATTGAGAACGACCGCTTCTTCCCGTTCGCCGGTCAACAACGCATCGCGGCAGCTGTTCCCGGCAACATCGACGGCGATAAGCCGTTCACGCTGGTTTCAGACTTCGGCCACGATGCTTTCTTGATCGAAAGCGACGTTGTGGGGGCTCAGCTGGCGCGCCTACTCGCTACCGACGCTTAGTCAGCAGTCCGAGCATCCAGACGAACAGCACCACTTCGAGTGCGTTTCGTGCGGTCAGCACCAACAAGCCGAGCGGGCGCGTGTTGATGACGTCGCTGTAGATCCACGGGTAAACAATCTGTGTCAGCGCCATGACCGACAGGCACACCAGCGCAACCGCGGTAAAGCGTGCCCGGTCCAGAAGTAACCCGAGCAGCACCGGCGGGATGAGCCAGCAGAAGTATTGCGGTGATCCCACTTTGTTGAACGCGATGAGAGCCAGCACCAAGGCGAGCGAGGCGGCCGGCAGGTAGCGCAGGCCATTGGCACTCGAGCGGGCCCGCCAGGCAGCGATCCCCAGGGTGGCCACAACCGCGGCAGCCATCACCCAAGTGCTCACCGCGGCGACACTGGCTACTCCCGGCCCAGATACCTGGAACGTCAAGAGCTCCTCATCGAAATACACGTGGGTGGCGGGATCCCCGAGCGCAGAAAGCCACAAGAAGACAGTCGCTGCGGGTGACTCAATCTGTAGGCCGCGCGAGCTCTGAAACCCGATGAAGCTGAAGAGAATCGGTCCGGCGCCCAAGGCGAGTCCAACGGCAACCACGACCAGCGACAAGACAAGCGCACCGGCAAGCAGACGAACCCGACGACGAATGAGAATGCCGGCCGCCAGGATCAGCGCCGCCGGCCACACCTTTATCCAGGTGCCGATAGCTAGCAGCACCCCGGCGAGCGCCGGCCTGGTCAGCACGACGAGCAGCCCGAGAATCGCAATGGGCGTGACAACGGAATCAATCCGGCCGAGTGTGATGGGTCCGAGGGCAACAAGGGCGGCAATCCACCACCAGGCTGCGATCGCCCGGGGTGCCGGTCGATGCGCGCCTCGAATGAGGATGGCGAAAGCGATGAGGTCGAGAATCGTGACCACAACCAGCCAGCTGACCACGTAATTTTGCATTCCGGCCAAGGTGGCCAGGTACATCGGGGCCAAAGCCAGGAGCGGGTACACCCACGCGACCGTCACGCCGACGACGAAGGCCCCAGACACCAGTCCGTCCATCCAATAGCGATACACACCGGCAACGTCACCGACGGCATCTGGTGCAATCGTGAGACTGAGCCACATCAACCACAGGTGCACGGCCACGAAGGCCCCCCACAACAACGCAGGATGCCTCAAGGTTGACGACGTTCGAGGTGCGAGCAGACTCACACCAAACCTGCGATCACAGTTGGGATGGCCTCTGCCACGTCGAGCGCCAACAGCGGTCCCCCAGCCGAAGCCATAACCCCGGCTTGGGCATGCACGAAGGCCGCGGTCGCCGCGAGCGGGCCCACGATGCTCAAATCTGCGGCGATCTCACTGGCATGCGTAGCGAGCAGGGATCCCAGGATTCCAGCCAGTACATCACCGGTTCCTGCGGTGGCCATCCAGGTCGTCGCAGCGGTCACCGTCACATGAAAACGCTCGCCCGGGGGCGCCAGCGGAGAACACACGTGCGTGACGACACCTTTGAGAAGCACCGTCATGTCAAGTGAGTCGGCGGCAACCTGCGCCCAGGCCGCGGGGTCAGCATCAATTTCTTCAAGCGATACCGTCTGGCCCACTGCGGTCAACAGACGATGAAGCTCCTTGTGGTGTGGCGTGATCACGCAAGGACCCACGACCCGGGCAACTCGGTCGAGACAGCCGGCGTCAAGAACGACCGGCACCCCAGAAGCCAGAGCTTCATCAATGGCTGCAGAGCGTGCGGCCTGAACCGGCAGCGTGAGATCTTGCGCATCGGTACCCGACCCCACAACATACGCATCCACTCGGCCGGCAGCCGTTACGACCTCCGGGCGTCGCTCCATCACCAGACGCGTGGGTTCCGCCGGACCGAAATACCGGATCATGCCAATCCCCGTGCGACCAGCAGCTTCAACACCAAGCACAGCAGCACCCGAATAACGCTCGGACCCCGTCACGAAGCCCACCACGCCATGCGAATACTTGTCATCGTCGCGGCCCGGAACGCGCACAAATCCGCGGGATTCCTGAGCCCCCCAGCTCGTGGGTTCGCGTGACGACGCCATGGTCTCAACGATAGTTTGTTTACATGACGACACCCACGCTGTTTTCGCCGCTGACCGTTCGTGGCACCACCTTTCGAAACCGGGCGTGGGTTCCGCCCATGTGCCAGTACTCGGTTTATGCCGCAGATGGAGTTCCAACCACCTGGCAGATGGTGCACCTGGGGGCGATGGCATCGGGCGGTGCTGGGCTGATCATTGTCGAGGCCACGGCCGTTTCACCCGAGGGGCGCATTAGCCCGTACGACACTGGGATCTGGAACAACGCCCAAGCCGAAGCCTGGAAACCGATCGTGGAGTTCATCCGCGGACAAGGCGCCGTGGCGGGAATTCAACTCGCCCACGCCGGCCGTAAGGCGTCCATCTGGCCCGACGGAAACCCCGAGGGCAACGCCGGAACGATGACGATCGACGAGGGTGGATGGCAGACCATCGCGCCATCGGCCATCGAATTCCCGGGCTACCTGCCACCGCGCGAAATGACCGGTGACGATATCTCCCGGGTTGAAACCGCTTTCGTCGAGGCTGCTCAGCGCGCCGTGGCCGCTGGCTTCCAGGTGCTCGAGCTTCACGCTGCCCACGGCTACCTCCTGCACGAGTTCCTGTCACCCTTGAGCAATCACCGCACTGATGAATTTGGCGGGGCCCTGGAGAACCGCGCTCGTCTGCTCGTAAGCATTGTCAAGAAGACTCGCGCTGCCGTTGGTGACGAGACGGTCATCTTCGTGCGGTTCTCCGCCACTGATTGGCTCCCCGAGGGCCTCAACGAGGAAGAGTGTGCGATTGTCGCCGACTGGTGCATCGCGGCCGGAGCCGACATGTTTGATGTCTCCAGTGGAGGCAACATGACGGGTGTGACGATTCCCGTTGGTCAGGGTTATCAAGTTCCCCTCGCCAGCTTCATCAAGCAGCACTCACACGGCCCGACGGCGGCCGTGGGTCTCATCACGGAAGCCGAATACGCGAACAGTGTCATCACATCTGGACAGGCCGATGCAGTGCTTATCGGCCGCGAACACCTTCGTGACCCCCACTGGGTGATGCGTGCCGCGGTTCAGCTCGGCGAAAATATCGACTACTGGCCGCGCCAGTACCGTCGGGCCAAGCCCAAGATTGGCTAGCCCTCGGGACTAGCTCAGCCGACGGGTTGCGTCCTTGACCTCACCCACGAGCTCTTCGATGATGTCCTCGAGGAACAGCACACCGGTCACCGTGCCGTCGGCATCGACTACCCGGGCGAGGTGGCTGCCAGCGCGCTGAAGGAGCGCGAGAGCATCCTCTAGATCTGTTTCGGTCGAGACTGACTCGAGTCGACGAATCTTCTTGCCTTCGATTGGACCGGCATCGGTTCCAGTCAGGCTCTCGTCATCGAGGATGTCTTTCAGGTGCAGATATCCAACGGGAACACCCTCGTCGTCACTGATGACGTATCGCGAGAATCCGTGCGTTGTCACAGCCTGTTCGACCTGCTCGACGGTCACTGATTCGGGGAGGCTGACGACGCTTGTCAGAGCAACCTGTGAGTCCTTTGCTTTCTTCTCGGTGAATTCGAACGCTGCCGTGATGGCGCCCGAGGCATCTTCAATCGTGCCTTCAGCCGTGGAGTGCGACACAATTCGGGCAACCTGCTCGAGCGTGAAGGTGCTGACTGCTTCAGCGCGAGGCGTGAGGCCGAAGAGGCGGACGACACCATTTGCGATTGCGTTGAAGGCAACGATGACCGGCATGAGGATGTTGCCCAAGAAAACGAGCGGAGCCGCTAACAGCAACAAGGCGCGGTCGGGGACCGAGAACGAGGCATTCTTGGGCACCATCTCGCCGAATGTGACGTGTAGGAAAGTCACCAGCGTGAGAGCGACGACGAAACCGATGCCTCCCGTCACAGAATCGGACCAGCCCGTAAAGCCGAGTGCCTGCTCGACGAGGTGGTGAATCGACGGCTCGGCAACGTTGAGGATCAACAGCGACACAACTGTGATGCCAAGCTGACAGGTAGCGAGCATCAGAGCCGCGTGTTCGATGGCCCAGAGCGCCGTTTTGGCCGAACGCTTGCCGGCGAGCGCGGCGGGCTCGATTTGAGAACGACGAGCGGCCACCACGGCAAACTCTGCGGCCACAAAGAACGCGTTAATCAGCAAGAGCACAACGAGCCACACCAGGCCAGCCCAGTTATCCATCGCTCTCACCCGCCTTGCGAGGGTGCGGAACAAACCTGATGCGGTCAATGCGACGGCCGTCCATGTGGATGACCCGGTAGGTTCCCTGGTCATCGGTTACTTCATCGTCGACCCTGGGAACCTGACCCAACAGGCCCATGACGAATCCGGCCACAGTTTCAAACGGGCCGTCCTCGGGAATCGTGATTCCGGTCTGCTCTTCGAGTTCATCCGGCCGCAGATTGCCGGGGAACGTGATCGCTCCCGCACGCTTGGTGACACCGGCGCGAGTGCGGTCATGCTCGTCACTGACCTCACCGACCAGCTCTTCAACGAGGTCTTCGAGGGTCGCCATACCGGCGGTTCCACCGTATTCGTCGACGACGATGGCGAGCTGATAGCCCCGACCTCGAAGCTCAATCATCAGGGCATCCAGCTCGAGGGTCTCGGGAACCCGCAACGGCTCGGTCATGATGGCCGAAACGGGAACATCTTTGCGACGCTCGCGAGGAACAGCGAGGGCGTACTTCACATGCACGACACCGACGACATCGTCGAGTCCGTCATCGATGACGGGGAAGCGGGAGAATCCGGTGCGCTTGGCCAGTTCCAGCACGGCAACCGCCGATTCGCCCTTCTCGATAGCTGCCATTTGCAGGCGGGGGGTCATCACGTCAACAGCGGTGAGCTCACTAAAGGCGAGGGTCCGACTCAGCAGAGTCGCCGTGTCACGCTCCAGAACGCCCGCCTCCGCCGACCGCTCCACCAGGGAAGCCAGTTCATCCGACGAGCGAGCGCCTGACAGCTCCTCTTTCGGATCAATACCCAGCGCGCGCACCACTGAGGTCGCCGCTTTCGAAAAGAGCCACACGACCGGTTTGAACACAAATGTGAAAGCCGTTTGGAAGGGAATCACCACACGGGCGGTACCCAAGGGCGCCGTGAGCGCAAAAGCCTTGGGAATCAGCTCGCCAATGATCATCGACAGGAAGGTGGCGAGAACGATGGCCAGGATGCTCGACACCGCGTGAGCAGCGCCTGCGCTCATCCCCCAGCCTTCAAAAATCGGCGAGACCAGCGATGAAATCGCGGGCTCCATGAGAAAGCCGGTGAGCAACGTCGTGAGCGTGATGCCCAGCTGGGCGGCCGAGACATGGGTCCATGTGGTCTTGAGTGCTCGAATCGTGAGATTCAGGCCGCGAACACCCTGATCACGCATTGCCTCGAGCTCGGGTCGATCGAGCGTAACCAGCGCGAATTCAGTGGCTACGAAGAACCCAGTTCCGACGGTCAGAATGAGGCCGCAGCCGAACATTAACCAGTCGACCCACACGTTTGTCACTATACGGCAGGGGCCTCGCAGACACTTTGCACCCCTCCGCTTGGGGCTAGTCTGTAAGACGGAATTGTCGTGCCCTGCGCACGCGAAATCGATACGCAAACATCAACGGAAGATGGGGCGAGAAGTAGCCGTGTCCAGCACTAGCGAAACTGCCGGAACCGCCGACGAATTCGGCGAAAACATTTGGCTCGTAGAAGAGCTGTACGAAAAGTACGTCGTAGACAAGAACTCGGTCGACGCGACCTGGTGGCCCACTCTCGACAAGTACGGCGCACACGTCGGAAACCAGACCCCGGCAGCCGCTCCTGCAGCCCCCGCCGCTCCCGTGGCCTCCCCCACCCCCGCCGGTGAAGTCCCCACAACCTCGACCGGAGCACAGCCCGTCGCACGCACGACCTCACTGCCGGCCAAGGCGTCACCGATTCCTGCCGATGCTCCCGTCATCGATGGCGCAGGAGCAGCCGCCGAGTCAGAAGAAGTAGACGTCGTCAACGTGCTCAAGGGAATGCCCAAGGCTCTTGCCGCCAACATGGATGCGTCACTCACGGTTCCCACCGCGACGAGTGTTCGCGCTGTGCCGGCCAAGCTCCTCATCGACAACCGCATTGTCATCAACAACCACCTCGCTCGCAGCCGTGGCGGCAAGGTCTCGTTCACGCACATCCTCGCCTGGGCTCTCGTCCGCGCGCTCAAGGAATTCCCGAGCCAGAACGTGTTCTACGACGAGGTCGACGGCAAGCCCGCGCTC
>CAZPVE010000040.1:0-7596 GCA_964589925.1 uncultured Aurantimicrobium sp.
CGTGGAAACGAGATCGATGAAGCGTCGGAGTGGACATCGCGCCATTTTCGGCAAGGGTGCGGGTTCAGACCCACGAGAGGTCGGTGGAAGGGGACAATCGGCCTCAGAGGCCTACTGTGCAAGCCCCAGCACGGCCACTTTCCCCGAGATAACCGACCAGCGCGTTGGCGACACCTGCTCATAGAGTTCGCCATAGTTGGTCAGCACCCGAAGCGCCCCCGTGCTGCCGGAGCCACCAATCGATGCCGCTCCGAGCGGCGGGATGACATCCGAATAGTTTCCGCCGACGGTGAGAATGCGCAGCTTGGCTGACTGATCAGAAGCCAAGATGCCGATGCGAGTTTGGTCAATCCAGGCAAGCGATGTGACGCGACCAGCCGGAGCCAACAAACTCAAGCACGGTCCGATCGAGGCCGGCCACAGGTTGCTTCCTCGAGATATGCTCGCCGCACACAGTTGGGAACCGGAGGTTCCCTCAGTGGCAGCCACCAAACGAGACCCATCAGGAGAAATAGCAATGGCTGAAACAGACGTGGCATCGGACCATGGTGCTGGAATGTTGGCCGCGGCTCCCGAACGCCCGGTCACGCGAACAATTCCCGGCTGAGAATTCGAGACCGTCCACGTGAAGGAATCAGGATCCATCGCGGCGGGCAGCAGCTGAGGTCTGTCGTCAATAACGGTTTGCTTGAGCGACGAACTCACCCCAACGACAGTCGAGGCTGTGGTGACCGCCGCGAAAGTTTGATCGGTTGACAGAGCGACGGCACGCGGATCAAGCGCCACGACCCGATCAGAAATTCCCTTGACCTTGACAATGAAGTTCCCGTTGAGGAAGCCAAATTGACCTTCACGAATGACGAGGGCTGCGGACGGTGCCGAGGAACCCAGCAAGCTCACCTGGGCTGGCACAGGTGTCTGGCCTTGAGCGGTACCCGAGAACAGCAAGCTCACGGTTGCCACATCGTCCAAGCTGGTCATACTCGAGCTCACCTGGCGCAGCATACGATCGGGCAAGCCATCCGAGTTCTTGATGGTCTTCGCATCGAAATTCACCGTCGCGGCACCTGACTCGACAGGAATCGCGTCTGCCACCAGGGCAGCCCCAGCAGGAATGGATGTTACTGCCGCGCCGGTCGTCGCCAGCCACGAGGAAGGGCCCTTCATCAGTGCCTTCACCACTCGCGTGGGGGCAGACGAGCGGGCGGGGAACCAACGGACATCCGGAATCAGACGCGTGAAATCGGGGGTGTAGAAGAAGATCGGAATCTGCGAAAAAACCCTCGGGAAGGAGGCGGAATCCACGATCACACCGTCCGGGCCGCCAGAAATGCGCCACTGGCCATTGACCCGAGCCATGGTGAACGTCAACTTTTGTTGCTCGGTGGTCGCTCGAGCTGAATAGTTTCCGTCTTCGTCGACAGCGGCCCCGACATCGGTAGACAGTCCAAGTTCGTTCGTGCCCGAAGCCGTCACGATACGACTTCCGTTATCAACCAAGACTCGGGATCCGGGGTTCCACGTGCGTGCAAAATCGGGGGTCAAGTACTGACGCGCAATAGACCAGTCACCCACCGGGCTCGTACCTGCGTCAACAAAACCGCGCAGGATCTGCTCTGCAGAAGCACCCTCAGACGGACCAGCGGGGATGAACTGAATCGCGGTATCCGGAGCGTTGTTGACGGTCACTCCCTGGTTGACGCCACTGCTGTAGGGAATCCCCGTACAGCCGGCAAGGGTCGCCGCTAGGGCAAGAGCGACAAGAGCCATGACTGTGCGCCTAGGCATGTGCATCCTCCGGAGCGAGGGGAAGGGGTGCCGCCGTCCAGCGGACTCCGGGGTCGCGAGGGATGGTCAATCGGAACCGCGAACCCTCTCCAAACCGACTCCACACATCGAGCGTTCCCTTGTGGATGCGGGCATCCTCAAGGGCAATGGACAACCCCAGGCCGGTGCCGCCCAGCGTGCGCTTTCTGGAGGGGTCAGCCCGATAGAAACGGTTAAAGACCTGTGCTGCCTGCTCTTCGGTCAGTCCCGTACCGTGATCTTCTACGACGACGGACACCGCGGTGGAGTTCGAATCGATCTCGACGGTGATGGGGCGCCCCTCACCGTGCTCGATGGCGTTACCCAGGAGGTTGACCAGCACTCGTCGAATGCGCCGAGGATCGACGATGACCTCTCCGTGTCCACCTGGGGATTCGATGGTGATCTCAATCCCGCGTTCCTGGGCGAGGGGCTCGAGTTCTGCAGCGACACCCGAAGCGAGGTGCACGATGTTGGTCGGTTCGAGCTCGAGCTTGATTGTCTTAGCGTCGTAGCGCGAAATCTCGAGGAGCTCGTTGAGCAACGAGGAGAACCGATCGAGGTTTCCATGCAGCTGATCGATCGAGTCACGAACGTTCGGCGCAAACTCATCCCGCTTTTGATACAGCAGGTCTCCGGCGAGACGCACGACGGTCAGCGGGGTCTTGAGCTCGTGGGACACGTCCGCCACAAAACGCTGTTGCATCGACGAGAGTTCCTCAAGACTGGTCACCTGAACCTGCATACTTCGAGCCATGTCGTTGAAGTTTCGGGCAAGCGTGGTGAGCACATCCTCGCCGAGTTCGGGCACTCGAGCGCTCAAGTCTCCGGCTGCGAGCTGCTGGCTCGTCTGAGCGGCTACCTTGATCGGTCGCACCACCATGCGCGCCACGAACCACGCAATGACACCGATGAGGATAAGAAGACCGATTCCGGCGATCCACAGCACTTGGGTAATGAACGCGAGGGTTTGCTCGGCTTCAGCGAAGCTATATGCGATGTAGAGCTCATAGTCACCGGCGTTAGGCACGATCACAAGAGACCCCACAATCACACCTGGGACCGAGCGACCACCCTGATCGAGAGTGACGGATTGCCAGAATTGCGCACCGTCCCCCTGCCGAACGGAGGTGCGCAAGGCGAGGGAAATTGTGGAGCCGGAAAGCTCCGGACTGGCGAAGTCCTGCGGTGCAACCAGGGAAACCTCTGCCGTGGGCACTCGATAAAAGGCAAGCAGCGATGAAGATGAGGTGTCGCGAATGGCGACCAGCGATGAGCTGACCAAGTTGGCGACACCGGCACGATCGGTGGCCACGCCAGAATCAAAAATGCGTTGGGCGGATTGCTGGGCGTGCTCAGACTGGGTCAACACCTGGTTGAGGCGGGAGTGAAAGAGGTCATTGCTAATAGCGAGGGACATGTAAACGCCGATGCCCACAATGGCCAGACCCGCGAAAAGTGTGGAGAGTCCGACGGCGCGGAACTGAAGTGATCGTCGCCACTTTCGACGAATCGTGCTCGGCAGCCGAAGCCAGTTGATGGCCAGAATTCTGGCAAAGAAGGCGCGCATAGGGATCGCTAGCTAGCTCCGGCGCGGTATCCAATGCCACGGACGGTTGCCACAATCTGTGGGTTATCGGGGTCGTGTTCGATCTTGCTGCGCAGGCGTTGAATGTGCACGTTGACCAAGCGAGTGTCGGCCTTGTACTGATAGCCCCAAACTTCCTCGAGAAGCATGTCTCTGCTAAAGACCTGAGAAGGGCGCGAGGCAAGGGCCGCAAGCAGGTTGAACTCCAGCGGCGTGAGCGTGATTTTGACTCCCCCACGGCGCACTTCATGTGCCTCGAGATCGATATCGACGTCCTGGATGCGCAGCTTCGCGGCTGGGCTCTGGGCCAAAGGGCGGAGTCGAGCTCGAATGCGCGCAATCAACACGCTCTGGTCGAACGGCTTGGTGAGATAGTCGTCAGCGCCAGCCTCAAGCCCGGCCACAATATCGTCGCTCGAATCACGAGCCGTCAGCATGATGATGGGTGTTCCGGAAATTTCTCGGATGTTCCGGCAAACCTCGATACCCGACATTCCGGGAAGCATCACATCGAGAAGAACGAGGTCTGGGCGCTCCTGCGAGAACGCCGCCACGGCACCTGCACCGTCATCGCACACAACGCTTTCGTAGCCCGCATCAGCCAAAATGATGCCCACCATGGTGGACACGCCTGGGTCGTCTTCGACCACAAGGATTTTGGGCGTCACGGGCACCTCCTAGCAACAACGCTTACGAGTCAGACTAGTGCCACACGCACGGGGAGTTCCCGGTGAATTAGCCCAGCATCTGCTGTTGATGGCTCCTAGTAGCGGTAGTGGTCGACCTTGTAAGGACCATCGACCGGAACGCCAATGTACGCGGCCTGATCTGCCGTGAGTGTGGTCAGTTCCACGCCGAGAGCGGCGAGGTGAAGGCGTGCCACCTTCTCGTCGAGGTTCTTCGGCAAGACATAAACGCCGACGGGATAGGCCTCGGGGCGGGTGTAGAGCTCAATTTGGGCCAGAACCTGGTTGGCGAAAGAGTTGCTCATGACGAACGAGGGATGACCGGTCGCGTTGCCGAGGTTCATGAGGCGACCCTCGCTCAACACGAGGATGCTGCGACCCGACGGCATGCGCCATTCGTGAACCTGCGGCTTGATCTCGACAGCCGTCGCGCCTGGTAGCGACTCGAGTCCGGCCATGTCGATCTCGTTGTCGAAGTGACCGACGTTGGCAACGATGGCCTGGTGCTTGAGGCCCTTGAGGTGCTCGAGCGTGACGACATTCTTGTTGCCCGTTGCGGTGACGAGGATGTCGACCTGGTCGATGACCGACTCGAGCGTGGCAACCTGGTAGCCATCCATCGCGGCCTGAAGCGCACAAATGGGGTCGATTTCGCTCACGATGACACGAGCTCCCTGACCTCGAAGGGCTTCGGCTGAGCCCTTGCCCACATCGCCGTATCCCGCAACGAACGCAACCTTGCCGCCGATGAGAACGTCGGTCGCCCGGTTGAGGCCGTCGGGCAGTGAGTGACGAATTCCGTACTTGTTATCGAACTTGCTCTTGGTTACCGAGTCGTTCACATTGATGGCCGGGAAGAGAAGAGCTCCCGATTGAGCGAATTCGTAGAGGCGGTGAACGCCTGTGGTGGTTTCTTCGGTGACACCGATGAGCTCTTCGGCAATAGCAGTGAAGCGACCGGGAGCCCCTGCCACCGACGCAGCCAACAGCTCGAGAACAACGGCGTACTCAGCCGAGTCGGCCGTCTCGGGAGCGGGAACGGCGCCAGCGAGCTCAAACTCACGACCCTTGTGCACGAGCATCGTGGCGTCGCCACCGTCGTCCAGGATCAGGTTCGGACCAATCCAGTCAGCGCCGGCTGCCGCAGCTTCGCGACTCCAGTCGAAGATCTGGTCGGTGCACCACCAGTACTCCTCCAAGCTCTCGCCCTTCCACGCGAAAACCGGGCTGCCGGCGGGTGCCTCAGGGGTTCCGTTGCCAACGACGACGGCGGCAGCCGCGTCATCCTGGGTCGAGAAGATGTTGCAGCTCGCCCAGCGAACCTGAGCACCCAGAGCAACCAGGGTCTCGATGAGCACGGCCGTTTGCACCGTCATGTGCAGCGAGCCGGCGATGCGTGCACCCTTGAGCGGTTGCGATGCGGCGAACTCGTCACGCAGCGCCATGAGACCGGGCATTTCATGTTCAGCGAGGCGAATCTGGTGGCGACCGGCCTCAGCGAGGGCGAGGTCGGCAACTTTGAAATCGAGTTCAGGCATGTTTTCGTCTCTGTTGGAGTTAGGCGCGGATCAGGGAAAGAGCTTCGTCACGGATGCGCGACATGGTCGCTTCGTCGGCCGCTTCAACATTGAGACGCAAGAGTGGCTCGGTGTTCGACGGACGCACGCTGAACCACCAGAACGGCTCTCCGGCAGCAACCGTGCCCACAATGGTCAGGCCATCCAGGTTGTCGATGGTGCCTCGGGGCCCGAACGCGTCACGAACGCGGGCGGTTGCGGCTGCGACGTCGGCAACCGTCGAATTGATTTCGCCGCTCAGGGCATACGGCGAATACTTCTTAGTGATGGCCGAGAGCGGGTCGGGCTGAGAGCCAAACTCCGCGAGCACGTGCATGGCTGCAAGCATTCCGTTGTCGGCACCCCAGAAGTTCTTGAAGTAGTAGTGCGCCGAGTGCTCGCCGCCAAAGATGGCACCGGTCGACGCCATCTGGTCTTTGATAAGCGAGTGGCCAACCCGAGAGCGCACGGGAGTAGCCCCCAAAGCGATGATCGTCTCCGGAACGATGTTCGAAGTGATCAGGTTATGAATGACCGTAATCGGCTCATCCGGGTTTGTGGCCTTGGCCCGCGCAATCTCGCGAGCAGCAACGATCGCCGCCACAGCCGACGGGGTCACGGCCTCGCCACGCTCATCCACAACGAAACACCGGTCAGCATCTCCGTCGAACGCTAGGCCGAGGTCGGCACCGTGCTCGAGAACCGCGCGCTGCAAATCGACCAAGTTGGCCGGCTCGAGGGGGTTGGCCTCGTGGTTGGGGAACGTGCCGTCGAGTTCGAAATACAGCGGGATGATCTCGATGGGGAGCTCGGCGAGCCCCGCTACGGTGCCCAGAACAGCCGGAACGGTGAGGCCGCCCATGCCGTTACCGGCATCCACGACGATGCGGATGGGGCGGATGGTCGACAGATCAACCAGCGTACGGAGGTATCCGGCGTAGTCGGCCAAGACATCTCGCTCTTCATACGAGCCAGGAGCTGCAACTTCAGTCAGGCCACCGTCGAGGTATTGGATCGCGCGGTCACGGATCCCAGAAAGTCCAGTGTCGAGGCTGATTCCCTGCGCGCCAGCGCGCGAGAACTTGACTCCGTTGTACTTGGCTGGGTTGTGACTCGCCGTGAACATGGCGGCGGGTGCCGACCAGGAGCCGGAAGCAAAGTAGGTCTCGTCAGTGGAGCAGAGGCCGAGGTTCGTAACATCGGCACCACGCGCCTGGGCACCTCGAGCGAACGCGCGCGCGAAAGTTGGTGACGAATCGCGCATGTCATGCCCGACAACGATGCGTTGACCGGCGGCGTTCACCTCATCAACGAATCCGGCACCAAGTGCTTCGACCATTCGCTCCGTGAGCGATTCCCCCACGACGCCGCGGACGTCGTATGCCTTGACGATCGAGGTCAGCAAGGCCGCTTCTGAATTAGTCACTCGTCAAGCTTAAGTGACGAATGACCTGCCACTCTCGAGGTGCCGAGAAGCTCAGGGCGTGGGATCGACACAGGTCATATCCATCGCTCTGCCGATCGGGAGAGAGAGGTCCAATGGCAGCGACGCGAGAGTCATAGTCGGAGGTCAAGGTGAACTCGGCTGGCTTGTCACAACCTTGCTTGCTGCACGGGCGAATCATCGTGCTTTCAGGCTAGCGACTGGATGCGCCGGCCGTAGCATGGAAGCGTGAGCGAATCTGAGGGACCCGAATCGACTCCGCTGCCGACCCGGCCGCGGGCAGTCTCCCGCAATCGCCACGGCAGATCGTTGCGCTCTCCGGTCACGGGACCTCTTCTTCCGATTCTCAACAACCGAATCGAAAACTTCCACACCGTGGTCGCTCAAACTCTTCAGTATCTGCGCTCACTCTGGCCAAACGAGCTCGCCCAGTTGCACATGGATATTGCCAGCAGCCCCGCGAGGACTTCGTCTGAGCACGAAGTCGAGCGCTGGCGAGTTCACCCCGGGGAAAAC
>CAZPVE010000041.1:0-7515 GCA_964589925.1 uncultured Aurantimicrobium sp.
CCGCCGATGTTGGGCAGGCCCAGGCAGTTGCCGTAGAACGAGATGCCGCCGACAACACCGTGCACAACGCGTGCGGTGTCGGGGTTCTCGACTGCACCAAAGCGCAGCTGGTCCATCACGGCAACCGGGCGGGCACCCATCGAAATGATGTCGCGCACAATCCCGCCGACGCCCGTTGCAGCACCCTGGAACGGCTCGATGTAGCTGGGGTGGTTGTGGCTTTCGACCTTGAAGGTCACCGCCCATCCTTCACCGATGTCGACAACACCGGCGTTTTCGCCCATGCCCACCATGAGGTGCTCTTTCATCTTGGGGCTGACCTTCTTGCCGAACTGGCGCAGGTAGATCTTGCTCGACTTGTAAGAGCAGTGTTCACTCCACATGACCGAGTACATGGCGAGCTCACCGCTCGTGGGGCGGCGGCCCAGAATCTCGCGGATCTTGGCGTACTCGTCGGGCTTGAGCCCGAGGGCGCCGTACGGCTGCTCCTTCTCGGGGGTAGCGATGGCGTTGGCTACGGTGTCGGCAACGTGGGCCATTAGGAAAGAACTCCCTCGAGAACAGACGTGAAGAATTTGAGGCCGTCAACGCCGGAGCGCATACGGAAGTCGGTGTTGGGGCCGAAGCCAGCCTCAACGGCGTGCTCGGGGTGCGGCATGAGGCCCACCACGTTGCCGCGGGCGTTGGTGATTCCGGCGATGTCGTTGAGCGAGCCGTTCGGGTTCACGCCGACGTAGCGGAACGCCACCAGGCCATCTCCCTCAAGCTGCTTGAGCGTTTCTTCGCTGGCGATGTATCCGCCCTCACCGTTCTTCAACGGGATGACGATCTCTTCGTTCGCGGCAAAGTCGGTGGTCCAGGCGGTGGTGTTGTTTTCAACACGGATGACCTGGTCGCGACGCACGAACTTGCCGTGGTCGTTGCGGATCAGGCCGCCGGGCAGAAGGTGAGCCTCGACGAGCATCTGGAATCCGTTGCAAATGCCGAGAACGGGCAGACCCTTGTTGGCTGCGTCGATGACCTCGGCCATGATTGGCGAGTGGCTGGCGATGGCGCCACAGCGCAGGTAGTCGCCGTAGCTGAAGCCGCCGGGAAGAACGATGGCGTCGACGCCGTGCAGGTCGTGCTCGCCGTGCCACAGGGCCACGGGCTCAGCGCCGGCAAGCGAAATCGCGCGCTGCGCGTCGCGGTCGTCGAGGGAGCCAGGGAAAGTGATAACCCCGATGCGCATTTACTTGGCCTCGAAAACGGCGGTGACGTCTTCGATTACCTGGTTGGAGAGGATCTCCTCGGCAATCTTCTGCGCCTCGGCGAGAGTCGCATCGGTGACCGGCCCCTCAACGGTGAGCTCAAAGCGCTTACCGATGCGAACGTTCGTGAACGAGGTGTGTCCGAGTCGTGCCAACGCACCCGCAACTGCCTTGCCCGCAGGGTCAAGGAGCTCGGCTTTGGGCATGACCTCGACGACGATTGTGGGCATGAAAACTCCAGCAGATTCGCGGGCGGGGATGCCCCAAGTCTACCGGCGACGCACCCCTGCGGGATACGCGCCTCGCCCTGCAGGTCAGGTCAAACTACGCCGCGGCCGTGATGCGCAGCAGGTTGCCCCAGGGGTCATCCACGAAGAGGGTCTGACCGTCGTCGCGCACGTCGTTGCCGAAGTGCGTGAGTCGTTCGAGGGTGGCGCCGAGCGCATCCGAATCGGGCACATGGATGTCGACCTGCCCGAGCCCTAGGGTGAGTTGGCGACGGTTTGCCCCACGCGAGTTCCAGATGTTGAGGCCCATGTGGTGGTGGTAGCCGCCGGCGCTCACGAAGAGGGCGCTGCCGTGAAAGTTGAGAGTCTGGTCAAAACCGATCTGGTTCACGTAGAACTCGCGCGCGGTTGCGATATCACCGATGCTCAGGTGCACATGGCCGACCGTCGTGCCGCCGATGCGTGGATTTTCCATTGCCTCGGGCGTGAGGTGCTCTTGCAGGAAGGCGTTGGGGTCGAGGTACAGGGTGTCCATGGCAACGTCGTGACCATTCCAACCCCAAGCGCTGCGCTCGCGGTCCCAGTACAGCTCGATGCCGTTGCCCTCGGGGTCAGTGAAGTAGAAAGCCTGGCTCACCAGGTGGTCGCTCGAGCCGGTGAACGTGCCGGGAGCCTTAGTTGCCACGGAGAGAACCGCGGCGGCCAGCGCAGTTTGGGTTTCAAACAGGATGGCCGTGTGGAAGAGGCCCGCCTGACCCGGGCTTGCCAACCTCAGCTCAGGGGCGTGTTCGAGTCGAACGACCGGGTTTGATCCGCGGCCGAGAGTGACGGTGTCGGCGGTCGAGCTGAGAACATCGAGCGTGATCACATCGCGGTAATAGGCGGTCATCGCGTCGAGATCTTTCACGCGCAACGTCACAACGCCCATGTGGGTTTCGGGGGCGATGCTCTCGCGTTCGACCACGGCGGTTTCAGTCATGCAGGGTGTAACGCTGGGCGCGCGGATTTATGCCCGCGTGGCTAGCAGCACGACGTCGATAGCAATCCGCGCCATGCCCTCAGTCTCAAAGTGCCGCTCCCGTAGCTCCAGGGTGTGGATGTTCAGCCCGGCGCGCTCGCAGGCGGCGGTGAGTTCATCCTTCGTGGGCAGCACCTCGGGATTCTGTGGCCCGCCGAAGCCATCGGTGAGGTTTTCGCGCGCGTGCCAGACGCCGAACAGCGTGCCCACGGGAGTGAGGGCATGAGTGAGGGCGAAGATCGCATCGCTGAGGCCGGGTGCATCAATTTGTAAGTATGCGATGAGGCCGAGGTCGGCCGGAGCCAGCTGGTAATGGGGTTTGGTCGTGGCATCGGCCAAGGTGGCAAGACAGCGATCGGCGAGACCCTCTTCGACGGCCCTCGCCATGAACTTGTCGAGGGCTACCTGCGAGAAGTCAGCCACCTCGGCCTGCCACCCGCGGCTCGCCAACCAGAGGGCGTTTCGGCCCTCGCCGCCAGCTAGGTCAATCATTCTGCCGGCGGGGCGATCGCCAAGGAATTCGACGACGAACTCGTTGGGCGTGATCGACCACACGTTCGGTGCCGAGGCGTAGCGGGCGTCCCAGGCGGCGCCGTCCATCGTTGTCATGTGCTTATCCTCGCTTACCTCGACAGCGATGTCGCCTTCGTGATGTGCACTGAGTTCGCCGACTAGCCCGAACTATTTGACCAGCAGGTCAATCAGCTCGCGATAGCGGGCGGCAGTGCGGTCCACGATTTCGGCGGGAAGCACGGGCGGCACTCCGTGCTTGTCCCAGTTGGCCTGCAGCCAGTTGCGCACAATTTGCTTGTCCCAGCTCACGCCGCGGTTGCCCGCGTCATATTCGCGCGCATCCCAGTAGCGGCTCGAGTCGCTGGTGAGCACCTCGTCGGCCAGGCAAATCTCGCCGGTTTCGCGGTCGCGGCCAAACTCAAACTTGGTGTCGGCCAGAATCACGCCTTCACCAAGTGCAATCTCGCTCGCGCGGTTGAACACCGAAAGAGAGAGGTCACGAATCGCCTCAGCATCGGCCTGACCCACGAGCTCCACTGTGCGCTCGAAGGTGATGTTCTCGTCGTGTTGGCCCACCGGAGCCTTCCACGCGGGAGTGTAGATCGGCTCGGGCAGGCGGTCGCCGTCGGCGAGGCCAGCGGGCAGCGGAACGCCGCACACGCTCTGCGACTCCTGATATTCCACCCAGCCGCTGCCGGTCAGGTAACCACGAACGACGGCCTCGATCGGGAACATGTCGAGGTTGGCCACGAGCATTGCCTTGTCGGCAACCTCTGCCGGAATCGGGCCGGTGGTGGCGTCAGACGCACGAAGGTGGTTGGGAACGGCGAGCGTCTCGAACCACCAGGTGCTCAAGCGAGTCAGCAGCGCGCCTTTGCCCGGGATGCCCGGCTCAAGCACGTGGTCAAACGCGCTTACGCGGTCGCTGGCCACAACCAGGATGCGCGGGGCTGTCGCCAACTGCTGCCCGGCGGGAACATAGAGGTCGCGCACCTTGCCCGAGTAGGCGTGGTCCCATCCCGGAAGCTCGAGAGCTTCTGCTGCTTCGAACCCTGCCACTAGGAACGCCCCGCCCACGGGTCGGCAATCGTTTGGCCCGAAGTGTCAACCTTCGCGGCGATGTCCGTGCGGAACTGTCCGCCTTCGAGCCAAATCTCGCCCAGCGCGGCGTAGGCACGCGAACGAGCCTGAGCAAAGTCGGTGCCCGTGGCCACAACGCTGAGCACGCGACCGCCGGTGGCGAGGAGCACGCCCTCGGGGCCAGCCTCGGTTGCCGCGTGAGCCAGGTGCACTCCCTCGAGTGCGTTGGCCTTGTCGAGACCACCGAGCGGGCGACCCGTTACCGGCGTCTCGGGGTAGTTCTCGCTCGCGAGCACCACGGTGATGGTGGCATCGGGCGAGAAGACCGGGCGCTCGCGGCCGGCGAGGTCACCGGTTGCAGCGGCGAACAGCAGCTCGCTCAGCGGGGTGACGAGTCGGGGCAAAACAACCTGCGTCTCGGGGTCGCCAAATCGCGCGTTGAACTCGATCACGCGAATGCCGGCCTTGGTCACGATCAGTCCGCAGTAGAGCAGACCGATAAACGGAGTGCCCTCGCTTTCGAGCTGCCGCACAACGGGCAACGCGATGTTCTCGAGGCACTCCGAGACAAAGGCGTGCTCGCTGCCGAACTGAGCAGCCAGCCAGGGCAGGGGCGAGTAAGCACCCATGCCGCCGGTGTTGGGGCCTTCGTCGTTGTTGCCCAGGCGCTTGAAATCCTGGGCGGGCGAGAGCGGCAACACGTCGTGACCGTCGCTGAGCACGAAGAGCGAAACCTCTTCGCCGTCGAGAAACTCCTCGACCAGCACGTCACCGTGTGTGAGCCAGTAGCTCGCGTGGTTGACGGCGGCCTCGCGGTCGCTGGTCACGATGACGCCCTTGCCCGCGGCCAGACCATCGGCCTTCACCACATAAGGGGCACCGAAGTCGTCGAGCGCGGTCTCGGCATCGAGCAGGGTGGTCGCGCGAATCGCACGGCCCGTGGGAACGCCTGCGGCATCCATGATGCGCTTGGCAAAAGTCTTGGAGCCTTCGAGGGCCGCTGCGTCTTGGTCGGGGCCAAAAACCGGGATGCCCGCCTCGCGCACCGCGTCGCCAACTCCGGCAACCAGCGGAGCTTCGGGGCCGATGACAACCAGGTCGACGTCGAGCCCGACGGCAAGGTTCACGGCCGCGCCCGCGTCGGTGGCGGATATTGCGACGCAGGGCACATCGGCGGCAATTCCGGCGTTACCCGGAGCACAGGTGATGTCGTGATCGGCGTCTTCAGAAAGCAGCGCGGTGATGATGGCGTGCTCGCGAGCACCTGAACCCAGAACCAGAATTTTCACGCCTTAAGCCTAGAGGCTCTGCTCGTTGAGCCAGACTGGATGCATGCCCGCTCCCCGCATCGATCCCGCCGAAGGTGCCGCCGCCGTAAGTGCGGTGCTCGCGCAGCTGGCCGCCGACCCCGCCGCGGTTGTCGAACGCACCACTCTGGCCACTGCCGTGCGCTACCTCTTGCAGGTCTTCGCGGATGCTCACCCAGGCCACTCGGTCGAAGTTCGCGTACCTCCTTTCGGTGCGGTCCAGGCGGTGGAGGGCCCGCGGCACACGCGAGGCACCCCGGCGAACGTGGTGGAGCTTGGGCCTGGCGAGTGGGTGCTGCTGGCCACCGGAAAGGTGGGCTGGGCGACATTGACCGACGAGGCCAAACTGAGCGCATCCGGTCTGCGCTCGGATATCAGTGCGCTGCTTCCGCTGGCAGAATGGTGAGCATGAGTCAGTCAGAACAAGAAGTTGTCATTCGCCGTAGCCCGCGCTACCTGCGCTTCTTTCTGCTCGGCATCATCCTGGGCATTATCGTCGCCATGATCTTGACCTTCGCGTTCCCGCCCTCGGCGCAGTTCACCCAGACGCAGGTGTTCGGATTCCTCGCCCTCATTTGTGGCGCGGTCGGAGGAACGCTCGGTCTTGTCTTCGCACTCATCTTTGACCGCATTTGGTCGCAGCGCACCCTCGTGACGACCGCAACTCACGAGGTCGACAGCGACTCAGCCGCGAAGTAGGTTGCGGCCGATGGTCGGCTAACTCAGCTGGTTGGCCTCAACCCAGGCGAGGTACTCCGGAGTGACCGTGCCGGTCACGTAGTCACCGGTGAAGCAGCTCATTTCGAGGTTCTTGATCTTGGAGCCTTCGAGGATGGCGGCCTGCATGTCTTCGACTTCTTGGTAGATCAAGTAGTCACTGCCGAGCTCGGTGTTGATCTCGGGAATCTTGCGGCCGTGCGCGATGAGCTCGTTGCGTGACGGCATGTTGATTCCGTACACGTGCGGGTAGCGCACGGGAGGCGCGGCCGAGGTGAAGGTCACCTTATTGGCACCAGCGGCACGAGCCATTTCGACGATTTCACGCGAGGTTGTTCCGCGCACGATTGAGTCATCCACGATCAGAACGTTCTTGCCTTTGAACTCGGCCGACATGGCGTTGAGCTTCTGGCGCACCGAACGCTTTCGCTCGGCCTGGCCAGGCATGATGAACGTGCGACCCACATAGCGGTTCTTGAAGAAGCCTTCGCGGTATTCGATCCCCAGCTTGCGGGCCACCTGCATAGCGGCCGGCCGCGACGAGTCGGGGATGGGCATGACCACATCGACGTCGCCCATCGGCGTGTACTTGGCCACGGTGTCGGCCAGACGGTCACCCAAGCGAAGACGTGCCTCGTAAACCGAAATGCCGTTCATGATCGAGTCGGGTCGGGCGAGGTAGACGTACTCGAACGAGCACGGAACAAGAACGGGGTTTTCGGCACACTGGCGCGTTGCGATTTCGCCGTTGGCTGCGATGTAGACGGCCTCGCCGGGCTCGACATCGCGCACAACTTCGAATCCCGCGCTTTCCAGAACGAGCGACTCGGAGGCAACCACCCAATCTGTCGTGCCCGACTCGTCGACGCGCTTGCCCAAGATGAGAGGGCGGATGCCGAACGGGTCACGGAACGCCAGCAGACCGTGGCCGGCAATCAGCGCGATCGTGGCGTAGGAACCCTCGACGCGCTTGTGCACATTGGCGACCGCGTTGAACAGCTGGTCGGGGTCGAGGTCGAGGCCAGAAATCTGACCCTGAAGTTCGGTGGCGAGCACGTTGAGCAGCAGTTCGGTGTCGCTCGAGGTGTTCACGTGACGACGGTCAACCCGGAACAGGTCATCTTGCAGCTCACGCGTGTTGGTGAGGTTTCCGTTGTGCACCAGAACGATTCCGTAGGGAGCGTTCACATAGAACGGCTGCGCCTCTTCTTCGTTTTTGGCGGCGCCGGCGGTGGCATAGCGCACGTGTCCCAGGCCAATATTTCCCAGCAGAGAGCGCATGTCGCGGGTGCGGTATCCCTCGCGCACCTGACCCTTGGTCTTGAACTGGTGGATGTGCTTGCCCTCAGTGGTGGCAATACCGGTGGAGTCCTGACCGCGGTGCTGAAGCAGCAGCAGCGCGT
>CAZPVE010000042.1:0-7453 GCA_964589925.1 uncultured Aurantimicrobium sp.
CGACGTCCCCGCCCGCGGGGCCCCATTGGCTGCGCCAATTTCCCCGACGCCCGACCACACCCGGGACGTCGAATCCAAAACCCGCCGGTAGTCTCGGAAGGTGAGTGGGCCGTCCGTGCAACGAGTGGGGCTGATGTACGCGTTCGCCGCGTATGCCATCTGGGGTCTCTTCCCGCTGTACTTCATGGCGCTCATGCCCGCGAACCCGTTCGAGGTGGTCTCGTACCGCGTGCTGTTCTCGCTGGTGTTCAGTGCGCTCCTCGTGTCGATCACCGGTGGATGGCGCAAGCTCGTGGCCGTGCTGCGCGACCGGAGTTCCCTGCTCATGCTCGGAGCTGCGGGCATCCTGATCTTTATCAACTGGGAAGTGTTCATCGTCGCGGTTTACCAAAACAAGGTGATCGAGACCTCGCTGGGATACTTCACCAACCCACTCGTGACGGTGGCGCTGGGCGTGGTGTTTTATCGCGAACGACTGCGGGTGTTGCAGTGGGGCGCGGTGGGGTTGGGCCTGCTGGCCGTAATCGTGCTCACGGTCGCTTACGGGCAGTTGCCTTGGATTGCGTTGACGCTCGCGTTCTCGTTTGGCCTCTACGGCTTTTTTAAGAAGCGCGTCGGCGGTGACGTTGGCGCGGTCGCTGGCTTGGCCATCGAAACGGCGTGGGTCGCACCGATTGCGATTGTGCAGTTGATCGTGGTGGCATCCTTCGGGGGTTTGAGCGCGCTCAGCCTGGGCCCGGCTCACGCAGCCTTGATGATGAGTTCGGGAGCCGTCACGGCCATCCCGCTGATCTTTTTCGCAGCCGGCGCGAGGCGCATCCCACTGACCTGGATTGGCTTGATTCAGTACTTCACGCCCCTGTCGAGTTTCTTGCTCGGAATTTTCGTTTTCAACGAGGCGATGTCGCCCAGTCGCTGGGCGGGTTTCGGAATCATTTGGGTGGCCCTGGTGTTGCTGACCGTAGACGTGTTTCGCTCGACGAGACGGGGCCGCACAGCCGGCACCGAGGCAGAAGCCACCGCAATTGGCGGATAGACTTTTATCTCGGAATACGAGAGGGAATTGATGAGTCAGCCGGATCCGTTTGAGTTTGTTGGCCTGACCTACGACGACGTGCTGTTGCTTCCCGGCTACACCGATGTCATCCCCAGTGAGGCCGACACCACCTCGCGCCTGACCCGCCGAATTTCGCTGTCGAAGCCCCTGGTTTCGAGCGCCATGGACACCGTCACCGAGGCCCGCATGGCTATTGCGATGGCGCGTCAGGGAGGCCTGGGCATCCTGCACCGCAACCTCTCGATCGAAGACCAGGCTGGTCAGGTCGACAAGGTTAAGCGCAGCGAGTCGGGCATGATCACGAACCCCGTCACCACCACCGCTGACGCCACTGTCGCCGAGGTGGATGCCCTGTGCGGCCAGTTCCGGGTGAGCGGCCTTCCCGTGGTCGACGCCAACGGCACTCTCGTGGGCATCGTCACCAACCGTGACATGCGCTTCGTCTCGGCCGAAGACAAGGCTCGCCTGAAGGTTTCCGACATCATGACTCGCGAGGGTCTGATCACCGCTCCGGTGGGCGTCTCGGCCGATGAGGCAATGGCCCTCTTCGCCCGCCACAAGATTGAGAAGCTGCCGATTGTCGACGGCTCGGGCAAGCTCACGGGTCTCATCACCACCAAAGACTTCGACAAGTCGGAGAAATACCCCGACGCCACCAAAGACGAGGCCGGTCGCCTGCGTGTCGGTGCCGCCATGGGCTTCTTCGGCGACGCCTGGGACCGCGCAGGTGCCCTGCGTGACGCCGGCGTCGACGTTCTCGTTGTCGACACCGCAAACGGCCAGAGCGCGGGCGTGCTCGACATCATCAAGCGCCTCAAGGCCGACAAGGCCTTTGCTGGCATCGACATCATCGGCGGAAACGTCGCCACCTTCGATGGCGCCAAGGCTCTCGTCGACGCTGGTGCCGACGCCATCAAGGTGGGCGTTGGCCCCGGATCCATCTGCACCACCCGTGTTGTTGCTGGTGTTGGTGTTCCCCAGGTCACGGCCATTTACGAAGCTGCCAAGGCCGCCGGCCCCGCCGGAGTTCCTGTCATCGCAGACGGCGGCCTTCAGTACTCGGGCGATATCGCTAAGGCGCTTGTTGCCGGCGCCGAGTCCGTCATGCTTGGCTCGCTCTTTGCCGGATGCGACGAAAGCCCCGGAGACCTCGTGTTCGAGGGTGGCAAGCAGTTCAAGATGTATCGCGGAATGGGCTCGCTCGGCGCGCTTCAGACCCGTGGTGAGCGCACCTCGTACTCCAAAGACCGTTATTTCCAGTCGGATGTTCCCAGCGACGACAAGCTCATTGCCGAGGGCATTGAGGGTCGCGTCGCCTACCGTGGCCCGCTTTCGGCCGTTGCCTACCAGCTCGTCGGTGGCCTCCGTCAGTCGATGTTCTACGTGGGTGCTCGCAACATCACCGAGCTCAAGACCAAGGGCAAGTTCGTGCGCATCACGCCGGCCGGCCTCAAAGAGTCGCACCCGCACGACGTTCAGATGATCGTCGAAGCCCCGAACTACCGAAAGTAACGTCGTGACCGAGATCGAGATTGGCCGTGCCAAGCGCGCACGCCGCGCCTACAACTTTGACGACATCGCGATCGTTCCCACCCGTCGCACCCGCGACCCACAGGACGTCTCGGTGGCATGGTCGATCGATGCCTACCAGTTCCAGATTCCGGTGCTGGCAGCCCCGATGGACTCCGTTGTTTCGCCGGCAACCGCAATCGCCATGGGCAAGCTCGGTGGCGTGGGTGTGCTCAACCTCGAAGGCCTCTGGACTCGCTACGAGGAGCCCGAAAAGCTCCTCGCCGAGATTCGCGGGCTGGCTGCCGACAAGGCCATCGCCCGCATGCAGCAGATTTATGCCGAGCCCATCAAGGCTGAACTCATCAAGGCTCGCCTGGCCGAGGTTCGCGCCGCTGGCGTGACTGTTGCTGCCGCCCTGTCCCCGCAGCGCACGCAAGAGTTTTACGAAACCGTGGTTGGCGCCGGTGTTGACCTGTTCGTCATTCGCGGCACGACGGTGTCGGCAGAGCACGTGGGTTCTAGCCACGAGCCGCTGAACCTCAAGCAGTTCATCTACGAGCTCGATGTGCCCGTCATCGTTGGTGGCGCTGCCACCTACACTTCGGCACTGCACCTCATGCGAACCGGTGCGGCGGGTGTGCTCGTTGGCTTCGGTGGCGGTGCTGCTTCGACCACACGCAACGCCCTGGGCATCCACGTTCCTATGGCTACCGCAATCTCGGATGTTGCCGGTGCTCGCCGTGACTACATGGATGAGTCCGGCGGACGCTACGTGCACGTGATCGCCGATGGCGGTCTGGGCACCGCTGGTGATGTCGTCAAGGCCATCGCGTGTGGTGCGGATGCAGTCATGCTGGGTGCCGTTTTGGCACGCGCCACCGACGCGCCGGGCGCTGGCTGGCACTGGGGCTCCGAGGCGCACCACGAAGAACTTCCTCGCGGACACCGTGTGAACGTCGGCCAGGTTGCTCCGCTCGAGCAGTTGCTCTTCGGGCCTGCGAACGTTGCCGATGGCACCTCAAACATCATCGGTGCGCTGCGTCGCTCGATGGCAACCACCGGTTACTCCGACCTCAAGGAATTCCAGCGCGTCGAGGTCACGGTCGTCTAATGACGTCGCCTGACGCGTTCGTGCCTACCGACCGCTTGGATGCGTCGGCTCGGCAGGGCGCGCTTGCCGCGATGAGTTCTCGCGAGCTCGACATCCTGGTCATCGGCGGGGGAATCGTCGGCTCGGGCGCCGCACTCGATGCCGCAACCCGCGGTCTGAGCGTCGGACTGGTTGAGGCCCAAGACTTCGGCAGTGGCACGTCGAGCAAGTCGTCGAAGCTCGTGCACGGTGGCATTCGCTACCTCGAGCAGCTCGACTTCCACCTTGTTCGCGAGGCTCTGACCGAGCGCGGACTGTTGCTCAAGCACCTGGCTCCGCATCTGGTCAAGCCCATCCGCTTTTTGTACCCGACCACGCATCCGGTCTGGGAGCGCGCCTACATCGGCGCCGGAATGATGCTCTACGACAGCCTCTCGTATGCCGGGGGAACACCCGGCGTCGGTCATCACAAACACCTGTCGAAGCGCCAGATCGAACTGGCTGCGCCCAGCATCAAAAAGGATGCCCTGGTTGGTGGCATGTACTACTTCGACGGCCGCGTTGACGATGCCAAGTACGTGGTCAATCTCGTTCGCACCGCATCGCACTATGGCGCCTTGGTCGCCAGTCGCACGAAGGTCGAGTCATTCCTGCGAGACGGCGACCGGGTGGCTGGCGTCGTAGCCCGTGACCTCGAAACCGGTGAGACGCTCGAGATTCGTGCCCGCCAGGTGATCAACGCCACGGGCGTGTGGACAGGCGAGACTCAAAAGATGGTCGGCGAAGACGCCGGTCGTCTGCGTGTTCGCGCATCCAAGGGCGTGCACATCCTGATTGAGAAGCACAAGTTCAAGTCGACCACGGGTCTGCTCTTACGCACCGAGAAGAGCGTGCTTTTTGTGATCCCCTGGGGCCGGTTCTGGATTGTCGGCACCACCGACACCGACTGGCACCTCGACCTGAATCACCCGGTGGCTACGGCGGCCGACGTCGAGTACATCCTCGACCACCTCAACGCCGTCATCGATGAGCCCATCACCCGTGACGACATCGTGGGTGTCTATGCCGGCTTGCGCCCGCTGCTTGCCCGCGCCGAAGAAGACACCACCAAACTCTCCCGCGAGCACGTGGTGGCTCAAGCCGAGCCGGGCCTCGTGCTCATCGCAGGCGGCAAATGGACTACCTATCGAGTGATGGCCAAAGACGTGGTGGATGCTGCCGTCGCAAACCTGCCCGAGGCAATCCCCGAATCCATCACCCGCTCGGTGCCCCTGCTCGGAGCTGCCGAATACAAAGCGCGATGGAACCAGCGCGAACATCTCGCCGCCGACTGGAATCTCAGCGTCGAGCAGGTCGAGCACTTGCTCAACCGGTACGGTTCGATGGCGACCGACGTGGTGGCCCTCATCGATGAGGCGCCCGAGCTGGCCAACCTGCTCCCGGGTTCGCTCGACTACGTGGCGGCCGAGGTTGTCTATGCCGCGAGGTGTGAGGGCGCTTTGCACATCGAGGATGTTCTTGCCCGCCGGACCCGCATGAGCTTCGAAGCACGTGACGGCGGCGCTGCCGCCGCCGCCGAGGTCGCCGAGATCCTCGCCGCGGAGCTCGGCTGGAACGCTGAACGCAAGGCTGCCGAGCTTCGTTCGTACCTGGCCGTGCTCGAAGCGGAACGCGCTGCCGCCCACGCGGCCGATGACGCCTCGGCAGAAAAGCTCTGGCACAAGATCTCTGATGGCGTGCGGGTGGGCGAGTGAAATCACCCGAATTCTGGAAGGTCGCAAGCCGACCCCAGTGGATCCTCGCGCTGCTCCTCGTTATGGGCTTCGCCAGCGGTTTCGCCTGGCTCGGCAAGTGGCAGTTGGAGCGAGCCGTGATTTCTGCCCAGAATGATTCCAACCAGGTCGATGCCGTCGTGCCCCTCGAATCGATTGCAAAACCTGGGGCTCCTGTCACGGATCGTGCAGCGGGACATCTTGTCTCAACGACCGGTGGTTTAGATAGAACATCGCTCGTCGTGATCAACAATCGCGCAGCGACTGACACGGGCAAGACCGGCTTCTGGCTCGCCGGCCGAGTTCTCACCAAAGACGGCGCATCGTTAGCTGTCGTGCTCGGCTGGGCTCCGTCCAGAGAAGTCATCGATTCAGTTCGTGAGCGGATGACTCATGAAGTGACCACGGCAGTGCTTGTTCCCGTTAGCGGCCGATTTATGCCCTCGGAAGCTCCCGTCATTCCGAAGGCGAATGAAGACCCCTTCACCCTGACTAGTGTTTCGGTCGCCGAACTCATCAACGTATGGCCGGCTCAGACTGCTCCGGCCTACTCGGGTTTTCTCGTCGTCGACAATCCCCCTGCGGGGCTGAGCAAGATCTCCACCACCCCGCCGGTCAGCAACGCGTCGTACAACCTTCTGAATCTCTTCTACGCCATCGAATGGCTCGTTTTTGCCGGCTTCGCTTTCTTCATGTGGTACCGCCTTGTGCGTGACCGCATCGAGCGCGAAGAGGATGAGGCCAAGCAAAATCAGCTCGCCGCCGGCAACTAAACTAGAGCCATGCCCCTAGAGCCTCGCGAGTCAGACATTCCGCGCATTCCGGGGGCTCTGCGCTTCTACCAAGTGATGGCGATCATCACCGGAACCTTCTTGCTGCTGCTCGTTGTCGAGATGATTGGCGCCTATGGGTTCGGGTACCACCTGATCTTGAACGACCCGAACGGCTTGTTTTATCTGGCCCCCGGCCGCATTGAGGGACTCTTCCAGTTCGAGCTGCTCACCCCCACCACCGGTATCGACCTGTCCAAGTACGTTCTCATCATTCATGGCTGGCTGTATGTGATCTACCTCATCGCGAGCTTCCGCCTGTGGTCGTTTATGCGCTGGTCGTTTGGTCGTCTCGTCGTGCTGGCCCTGGGTGGCATCATCCCCGTTCTTTCGTTCGTGCTTGAAGCCATTTACACCAAGCAGGTTCGTGCATGGATTTCGTCGCACCCCGCAGCGGCCCCACAGGAAGGCGCATCCGCGTGACCAAGCCCGTTCTCGTCGTCGACTTTGGAGCGCAGTACGCGCAGCTGATTGCCCGCCGTGTGCGTGAAGCTGGCGTGTTCTCCGAGATCGTGGGTCATTCGGTTACCGCTGCCGAGGTTGCTGCCAAGAACCCCGCAGCCATCGTGCTCAGTGGTGGCCCCTCGAGTGTGTACGAACCCGGATCACCCACCCTTGACCCGGGCATTCTTGAGCTGGGTGTTCCCGTTTTCGGCATTTGCTACGGATTCCAGGTCATGGCCCAGACGCTCGGCGGAACGGTGGCCAAGACCGGTGGCCGTGAATACGGCGCGACTCCGATGCACGTCGCGAACGCGCATCCACTCGTTGCCGGCCAGCCCACCGACCAAACGGTGTGGATGAGTCACGGCGACCAGGTCGCAGTTGCCCCCGAAGGCTTCGAGGTGGTTGCCAGCACAGAAGCGACCCCGGTGGCGGCTTTCGCCAATGATGCCAAGCGCATGTACGGCGTGCAGTGGCACCCTGAGGTTAAGCACTCGGAGTTCGGTCAAAAGACTCTCGAGAACTTCCTGCACGAGTGTGCCGGACTGCCAGCCGACTGGAACAGCGATAACGTCATCGAGACGCAGGTCGCCAAGATCCGTGAGCAGGTGGGCACCGGCCGTGTGATTTGTGGCCTCTCAGGTGGAGTCGACTCAGCGGTTGCCGCTGCAATCGTGCACAAGGCCGTCGGCGACCAGCTCGTGTGTGTGTTTGTCGACCACGGTTTGCTGCGCAAAGACGAGCGTCG
>CAZPVE010000043.1:0-6994 GCA_964589925.1 uncultured Aurantimicrobium sp.
CGGCAAGATCCATGAATTCAGCGGCGCTGCCGTCGGCATTGCGCTCGCCCTCAACGGCGAGACGCTGCGGCCGGAGCATCCGAATCAGGACTGGGCTGCTGCTCGTCAACCCAACGTGGCCATACGTCGCAGCGGTGCGGCCCACATTGAAGAACGACGTCCACGTCGAACCGCCGTCGTTGCTGTACTGCGTGGGAAGTGGGTGAGTCACAAACACAAACCCTGCGGTCGATGTGAACTCATAGACAGAACCGCTGGCAGTGGTCACACGCTGGATAAAGGTGTCCTGTCCGGAGATTTGCGAGGGGTCAGTGAAGGTGAAGCTGCTCAAGCCGCTCACGCTCTGTCCGCTGATCTGACCGGAACCGATTGCCCACTGGTAGTCGCCCGTGCCGCCAGTCTTGCCGGTGATATCTACGAAGGCCGAGGGGGCATAGGGAACCCCCACGCCGCGGAACTCCGTCTTGACGACATTGGAACCACACACCTGGGTGACCGGCTGCAGAACCATCGTCAGCGTCGACGTGAGTCGGGCTGGAATGGTGCCGGTTCGAGTGGCCTCGAAGCTTCCCTCGCCGTAGACGTTGATGTTCTGGTTGAACTGCTGATCGGTTGACTTAAAGTTCGTAAAGATCCGGAACGAGGCACCAGCCTCACACGTAGCGGCTGGGGCGCTCTGGGGAGGCGTAGGCGTCGTTGAGTCAGCGGCATCAATCGTTGCGTCACCGTCGTCATTCACGTCAACGAAGTTGGGCAAACCGTCTGCGTCAGGGTCAGCACCGGAGTAGTTGCTGGCCTGAGGGTCTGCAGCAAAGGTAGAAATGCTATTCAGGTTGATGTCCTGAGTAGCGATCGACTGGGTGCTGAATCCCGCCGTCGTGATTGATGCCGAGACCTTGCCATAGGTGCCCACGCCCTTGGGGCGGTAGCCCACCGCCGTTACGTTGCTCTTGACGACCTTGGCCGATCGGGCACTCACTTTGCCGTACCCCTGCTTGGCGGTTACCGCCTTGACGGTGATGGTGCCGAATCCAACTGATTTGGACGAACCAAAGTTGACCTGCGTGTATACCTTGCTCGAGGAGGCCCATCCGAGGACAACGGGGCCGAAGTAATCTCCACCGCTCGTGGTCACAAGTTGGAGGGTTGAGCTGGTCACGCTCGGAATCTTGCCGGCCGATGAAAGGGTGACAGCTTGGGAACTCTTGGTCAGCGCCTTGGTGGCAATCACGCGACCAGTTTTTGTGAGCCATAGGACTGTCTTGCCTTGGCCGCTCTTGAAAGTGGCGGACAGCTTGTAAGTGGGCGAGGCCGCCTCAGCCGGCGCAATCACCGTAATGCTGAGGCCAAGGGCGACAGTGAGCGCGACAACAAGTCCAACAATTTTCTTCATGTGAGCTCCAGCCCCTTCGATGATGAGGCACACAATACTCGCCAGCAGAGGGACTTGTCCACACCCTACGCGAGGGCATCAGGCGCGGTGCTGTCCGCGAGCGTGAGTGCAATAGGCAGCTCCACCCGGGTCCTGGACGCAACCGTGCCACCGATCTGTTCCAGCAGACTCCCGACAGCATAATCTGGGGCTCGGTCGGGAAAAACGCACACATGGCTGATCCCGAGCGCCCTGTTTTCGTCGCAGTCTTCGAGACACAGCGCAATGATTTGCAGGTCTTGAGGTACCGGGACACCCAGCCGGGTCAGAATCCGCGCGATATCCGGTCCTTCTTCGTAGAACGAGAAAATGGCATCAACCCCGTGGGCCAGAAGCTCGCGGAGCTTCTCCTCCAAGTTGGAGCGCCCGTAGTTGCCGCGAACCACAATCGGTTCAAGGTTTTTCGCACGACACCAATCGGTATAGGTCACAGCGCCCACCTCGTCAGAGGGATACCCCTCCTCTTCGGTGAGAAGACCGATTCGTCGCGCGCCCCTAGCGGCTAGCGCATCCAGCGCCACGATCGTTGCGCGGTCGTAGCCTGAAAAGACGGTCACGCCTCGGGCATCCGGCAGCTCAAAATCGTAGGTGACCAGCGGGATACCCTCAGCTCGGGCGGCTAGGAGAACTGGGCAATCAGGCAAAACATCCGAGAGGTAAAGGGCATCCACTCTCGCGAGGCTGAGGAGGTCAGGTCGATTGTCGGGGATAACTGTGACTGTGTAACCCTTCGCGGCAGCGGCCCGCACGAGGGCAGCCAATTGGCGCCCGTAAAAATGGGCCCAGCGCTTCTCACTCAGTGGGTCGTTATCCGTATTCGCGACATAGCCAATAACCATTGACTGGTTCTTGCGAAGACCTGCGGCATAGCGATTCGGCACATACCCAAGTTCTTGAGCAACTTCACGAATGCGAGCGCGCGTGTGTTGGCCCAGGGTTCCGGTGTCGTTGAGGGCCTGGCTGACAGCAGCGACCGAGACGTTCGCTCGGCTAGCTACGTCTTGCAGCGTCGGCGGCTTGCGAAGACCACCCGCTTTTGAGCCCGCCACCGTACACCGCCTTTCCCGGTCCAAGCCTAGCCGGGGGGCGCAAAAGCGTCAGAGTTTCAGGCTTCAAAGGCGAGTACTAGCTCGCACGCAAGGCGAGCATGAACTGCCCGCCGCCCGGTGTGATCTCGGTGCTGAAATCGACGCCCGGCGCATAGCGCGAGAGCCGATCGAGCAACCACTCTGAGGCGGCCTCGGCGTCGCCGCGGTCAGGGCAACGAGCCACAACCTCGCGACCGCCTTTGAGGGTGAGGCGCGTTACCGTCGCCACGATGGGCGATGGGTCGACAACGAACAAGTCTTTCGACCAGGGCACAACCGGGGCGATCTTGCCCTTCTGGGTGTTGCACTCCCGGTGCGCCAAGCGCTCCACCGTCACTGTGTTCTTCTTCGACTTGGCAACCGAGTAACTGTCAACGCTCGGGCCCAGATCGGAGTTCACCGAAGCCTCGGGGTCAACCGGCTTGTCACAAAGCCAGCATCGCCACCCGTCGCGCTCGCCAACCTCGTTCAAATCGCTCATGACAGCAGACTATGCCAATGGTGTGAAGCGTCCACGAGAGCCGTAGGCTGAGATGTTATGTTTTCTGCCCCCAACGCACGCATCAAGGTCGTGATTCTCACCTTCTACTACGAAGCCTGGGATGCACTGGCCGATGTGTGGCGCCTCATGAGTGCAGACGAGCGCTTCGATGTCACGGTGGTGAGCATCCCGCGTCGCTTCAGTGGGCACCTTCCGTTCGCCGAGGAAGACCAGGTCAGCGCATTTCTCGACTCCGCGGGAGTGCCGCACGAGAGGTTTGACTTTGTCGACTCGTTCGAAGGGCTCGAGCGCCTCAAGCAGATGGCACCTGACTATGTGTTCTTGAACTACCCGTGGCAGCGCAACTACCAGCCGGGATACCGCGCCGAACTGCTGAGTGAGTTCACCAAGATCGCATACGTGCCTTACTACTCCCTGCCACTGGTCAACGAGCCTGGCGTCAGTGGTGTTGCCCCCCACTTGTACAACCAGCGCTCGCATCAGCTGGCCTCGCTGATCTTTGCCCCCGACCAAAGCATCGTGGATGCGTTTGCCACAACCTCACGCGGCAACGCTCATGTGCACCTGACCGGGTCGCCCAAGATTGATGCCCTCGTTCGGGAGGTGCACGACGAACCCGGCCGCTGGCCGTTCCCCGGGGTCGACAACTTCCGCATGGTGTGGGCGCCCCACCACAGTTACTCAGCCGACTGGCTCAACTTTGGTGTCTTTGCGAATGTCTACCGCGACATGCTCCACCTCGCGCGCACGACCAGTGAGCTCGAAATTGTGCTGCGCCCGCATCCGTTCTTGTTCAGCACGCTGGTGGACCGCCAGGTCATTCCCGAAGCCGATTTGGGCCTCTGGCTCGCCGAATGGGATGCCCTGCCGAACGCCACAATCGACACCGACGGTGACAGCGCGCACCTCTTCAAGGCAGCCGACCTGTTCGTGACCGACGGCATCTCGTTCTTGGGCGAGTACCCGCTCGCGACCGGCAAGCCCACCGTGTTCATGGAGAACCGCTACCACTGGGATTTCTCGCCCCTGGGCGAAATTGTGGCGAAGGCGAATGTTCAGGTGAACACGTTCGAGCAATTTGAGATGGTGTTCCGCGAGGTGCGCCACCACGGCCTGCCCGACTATTTTGCCGAAATCAAGCGGCTTCGCGCCGCTGCGCAGCCGTTCCCCGGTGAGGCAGCGTCGCGCATTGTTGACATCGTGGCCGCCGACTTCGCCGCCGGCACCCCGCTGGTGGACAAGTCGATCATCACCGAGATCCCCTGGGAAAGTCGTCCCGAGGCCGAGCCCGCCTGGGACTAAGAATCGCCAGCTAGATACGACGGCCAGCCGCCTCGGCGCGAAACTTGCGCAGGGCCAACAAGATAGAGGCCGTGCCGAGCACCGCCCGCACCGCAGCAAACGCGATGGCCCACCATCCGGCTTCGTCACCGGCGGCAATCAGCCACCAGCCGATGGCCACCAACGCGGCGTCAGAGAGGTACGGCGTCCAGAGCCAAAACATCAGTCGGCGCTGAGCCGAGTCGAGCTCGCGACGCTCGCCCATGGGTAGGCCTATCGCTCCTGCAAACCCCAGGCCTGGCCGTAACCGCCCTCGGCCTCGGGGCGCTTCATGAGCTCAAGGAAAGGCAGGGCATCAAATGCCTCAGGCCCCAGCACGCCGGCGCCAGACCACACGCCCGTCGCCAGGAGCTCGAGAGCGATGATCGGGTTGATGGCTGTCTGCCAAACCACACACTGGCTTTCGTATTCGGCCATCGTCCAGGCGTTGTCGGCAACGTGATAGAGGTACACCTCGCGGGGCTTGCCGTCTTTTCCGGTGCCGGTCACCCATACGCCCGCACAGGTCTTGCCCGTCATGCGCGGGCCAATCGTGGCTGGGTCAGGAAGAGCGGCGGCGACAACGTCGCGCGGCGCGACCTCGACGGGGCCATTCTTGCTGCGAACACGAATCGGGTTCACCGAGTCGAGGTGCAGCTGATGAAGGGTCTTGAGAACCCCGATGAACTCGTTGCCCAGGCCGTACTTGAATGTCACTCGCTTGGCGTCGAGCCAGCGCGGCATCATCAGCACTTCTTCATGCTCAACGTTCACGCACTCCACCGGGCCGATGCCCTCGGGAAAATCGAACACCTCAGGCTCGCTGAAGGGGGCGGTAGTGAACCAGCCGCGATCCTTCTCGAAAATCACCGGCGGGTTCAGGCACTCCTCAATGGTCGTCCAGATGCTGAAGCTCGGAGCGAAAATCTCATTGCCGTCTTCATCGTGGACCGCAAGGTTCGCGCCGTCGCGGGTGCCAAGTTCGTCGATTTCACTGAACAAGTGGTCGGATGCGTACCGCGCGAAAATGTTGGAGAGACCCGGCTCAACGCCGATGCCCACCAGCGCCAAGCGGCCGGCCTTCTCCCATTCGTCGGCAGCAGCAAACTGCTCGTCACCAAGCTTGACGCCTGGCTGGTTGTAGGGGTCGGTCGGGTGAGGATACGACAGGGTCATTGCCATATCGAGGTAGTCGGCATCAGCGGCGAGAGCACCCGCGAAAATGGTTTGCACAAACTTGGGTTCAACGGCGTTCATCACGTGCGTCGCGTTGTGGCGTTTGGCGACCTCGGCCACGTTACTCGGGTCGGAAGCATCAATCTTGTCGGCAATGAACTTTGCGGCCACCTCTTGCCCGTGGCGTTCACGAACCCACTCAATTGTTCGCTCGGCACGGGCGGGGTCGTAGTCCGTCACGATCACCTGCTCATAGAAGCTGCGACGAGCAATAATCTTGGCGAACGCGTCGCCCACTCCACCGGCACCAACAAGAAGAATTCGCATGGTTCCACGCTAGCGAGGCACACCCGTGCGCAACCACAAAAAAGTCGCCACCGTGGAAATCCAGGGTGGCGACTTTTTGGACGGTATGGCCGCTAGGTGCGCATCAGGCTTCCGCCGGCGCGCTTGCGAGACAGAGCATCCACGGTTGCAGCAGCAGTGAGCACACCACCGGTGACCAGGAAGTTCACTCCGGCAGGTAGACCGATCAGACCCAGACCGTTGTCAATAATGGCAATGACGAGGGCACCAATCACGGCGTGCACCAGGCGACCACGTCCACCAAAGAGGCTGACACCACCGACGACGGCCGCGGCAACACCGCTCAGCACAATGGTGCGCCCTGCAGTCGATTCGACCGAGCCAACACGACTCGCGTGCAGAACGCCCGAGAATACGGCGAGCGTCGAACACACCATGAAAGCGGTGATGCGGACCTTGGCAACTTTGATACCCGAACGACGGGCAGCCTCGGGGTTGCCACCAACCGCATACAGGTGACGACCAAACAGCGTGCGATCGAGAACGAACGTGCCTACGAATAAAATTCCCAACACGACAGGGATAACAATCGGAACGCCGCTAATGGCAATAACCGAAACACTGCGGTTGTCATTCAGAATGTAGACCATCACGCCACCGAGCACAGCAATAACGGCGAGCTTGATGAACACGAGCGAGACCGGTCGGTTGACCAAGCCCGAGCGGGTTCGCCGGCTGCGGTCCCAGAAGGACAGCCAGGAAGACACACCCACCATGATCACGAGCATGAGCCAGCCAGCCCAGCCCGGCATGTTGTCATTCATCAGAGCCTTGATGAAGGGAACATCCACTCGGAAGATGCCTCCGTCACCCAGAAGGATGAGCTGGAGACCCTGGAACGCGAGGAAGAAACCTAGGGTAACCACGAATGAGGGGACCCCAATCTTGGCAACAAAGAAACCAATCGTCGCGCCAACGAGCATGCCGAAGAGCAGCCCAACGATGAGGGAGACGATCGGATCGAAGCCCAAGCGCTGGTTGAGGATCGTGAAGATCGCGAGTCCGACACCCGCCGTCACCCCAGCCGACAGGTCAATCTCTGCAAGCAACAACACGAACACCAAAGCGATTGCAAGAACCGCGAGTTCAGCAGCCTGCACGAATAGGTTC
>CAZPVE010000044.1:0-6985 GCA_964589925.1 uncultured Aurantimicrobium sp.
GACCCTGTGCGGATCAGCCCTCGAGACGTGTGCGTGCCTACTTCTTCTTTGCAGGCTCCGGACGCGTTGCGAATTCTTCGAACCAACCGCGCGGGTACTCACGCTTGGCTAACGAAATGATGTCGCGGCCGAGCCAGAAGTTGTTCCACCAACCCCAGACCACTCGGAACTTGCGCTCGAACGACGGCATCGCAAGACCGTGGTAGCCGCGGTGCGCGAGCCAGGCAATGTAACCCTTGAGGGCGATCTTGCCGGACTGGAAAACACCGATGTTAAGGCCGAGGCCAGCAACGGCACCGAGGTTCTTGTGGAAGTAGTCGGTGGGGCCTTCGCCACGAAGAACAGCAACGATGTTCTTGGCGAGCAACTTGGCCTGGCGAACGGCGTGCTGCGCGTTCGGGACGCAGTATCCGCCGACGCCACCGCCGGACAGGTCGGGCACGGCCGTCGCGTCACCGGCGCCCCAGGCACCTTCAACGATGCCGTTGTCGCCCTCGACACGAAGGTCGGGGCGCAAACGCAGGCGACCACGAGCATCCAGCGGGAAGTCGGTCTTCTTGAGCAACGGGCTGGCCATAACACCGGCGGTCCAGACGATGAGGTCAGACTCAAAGGTCTCACCGGTGGACAGCTCGACGACACCGTTGACGCAGCTCTTGAGCTGAGTGTCGAGGTGCACCTGTGCGCCACGCTCGTCGAGGTTCTTGAGAACCCACTGGCTGGTCTTGAGCGAAACCTCGGGCATGATGCGATCCATGGCCTCGATGAGGTGGAAGTGCGTGTCATCGAACTCGAGCTCGGGGTAATCCTTGAGGATCGAGCTGGCGAGCGAGCGAAGCTCCGCAAAGACCTCGATGCCGGCGAATCCGCCACCGACAACCACGGTGGTCAAGAGACGGTCGCGCTCGGGACCCTTGGGGGTCTGGGCGGCCTTGTCGAAGTTGGTGAGAAGACGGTCACGAACCAGAACTGCTTCTTCAATGGTCTTGAGTCCGATGGCCTGCTCGGCGACACCGGGAATGGGGAAGGTGCGCGAAACCGCACCTGCGGCGAAGACGACCTGGTCATAGGTCTCGACCGTCTTGGCGCCGTTGTTGAGCTCGACGGTCAGATTCTTCTTGGCGTGGTTGATTGCGGTGACCTTGCCACCGACGATGCGGGTGCGCTTGAGGTGCGAGCGAAGCGGGACCACAACGTGGCGCGATTCGATCGAACCGGCAGCAACCTCCGGGAGGAATGGCTGATACGTCATGTAGGGCAGCGGGTCAATGATGGTGACCTCAGCCTCGCCCTTGCGGAGCCACTTCTCGAGCTTCCATGCGGTATAGAAACCGGCGTATCCGGCACCAACAATCAAAATCTTGGGCACAGTGGGATTTTCTCCAGGAGAGGGAACAGGGAATCGCATGTGACTCTCTCGACAAGAGCCACTCGAACATTGCGTACCGGGCAACGCCAATGATTCCCAGCCCCCTCAGTCTAGCGAATGTTGGGGCATTTTGATGACGCGACTAGACCCCGTAATCGAGGCAGGCGCACACCGTTAGCTTCCACGTGCTGCGCTCCAGAGCGAGGTCGCCGATGGGGTTGATGCCCGGGCCAACCGCCAAGGAATGACCGGCCAGGGCGTGCAAGCACTTCACACGGGTGGGCATCCCGCCCGCGGAGATTCCAGCGAGCTCAGGAACCGTGTCAACCGTTTCGCGGTCGGCGATGAAAGCGTCGTGTGCGCGAGCGTAGGCGGCCGCTACGCCCTCGTCTTCTGCGAGTAGTTCGTTGAACTCAGCCATCACCTGGGTGGCCTCGAGTTGAGACATCGCTGCCGTGGCTGCTGGGTGCGTCAAGTAGTAAAACGTGGGAAACGGAGTGCCGTCGGCGAGGCGGGGAGAAGTCGCAACGACCGTGGGGTTTCCACACACGCAGCGCGCGGGGATGCCGATAACGTCGCGCGCAGGGCGGCCCAGTTGCGCCGAAACAACAGCGATATCCCGCGCTGAGGCAGGTTCAAACGGGGGACGCACTACGGGGTGCCGCCTGACTTATCCGGAGCCTTGTCACTGAGACCTGCAATGAGCAACGAGCTGAATGCCCCGGCAACCCAGTTTGTATCCGTTGTGGTCACGGCGGCAGTGGGAGCCTCAATGCGAGTTGGTTCAATGGTGACATCGTTGATCACCAGGAAGTTCATCTCGCCCGGCATGACGTAGTAGAGACGCTCCCGTGCTTGAGTGCGGATGTACGCCGGGTCTTCCCATCGGGCGCGCTGTTTCTCGATTGATGAGACCTGCTTCTTCATGAGGTCAACTTTGGCCTGAAGCTCCGCCACCTGCTGGCGCTGTTCAACTACGATCTTGAGTTGGGGGGCCAGGACGGCAACACCCAGAACGGTCAGTGCCACCATCAGGATGGTGAAGCCTGAGACACGAACACTCGCGAGCCAGGCGCTAGCGCGAGAAGCTCCCGCGGCTACTGCCGCGGGAGCTTTACGCTGAGCTTTTTTGGTCACGACCTAATTGTCGTGTGCCTAGCTGGCAAAACGCGGGAAGGCGCCGCGGCCTGCGTAGAACGCAGCATCACCGAGCTCCTCCTCGATGCGCAACAGCTGGTTGTACTTTGCGACACGGTCGCTACGAGCAGGAGCACCCGTCTTGATCTGGCCACAGTCGGTAGCAACCGCGAGGTCGGCAATGGTGGTGTCTTCGGTCTCACCCGAACGGTGCGACAGGATGGCCTTCATGCCATTGCGCTGAGCGAGGGAGACAGCATCCAGGGTCTCGGTCAGGGTGCCAATCTGGTTGACCTTGACGAGGATGGTGTTTCCGGCCTTCTCGGCAATACCGCGAGCCAGACGGCTGGGGTTGGTCACGTAGAGATCGTCGCCGACGAGCTGAATCTTGCCGCCAAGCTCCGAGGTGATGTGAGTCCAGCCCGACCAGTCGTCTTCGTCGAGAGGGTCTTCGATCGAAACGAGCGGGAAGTCACGAACGAGCTCTGCATAGTAGGCGGTGAGCTCCTGCGACGAGAGCTTCTTGCCCTCGAAGTGGTAGGCGCCATCCTTGAAGAACTCCGACGAAGCAACGTCGAGTGCAAGCGCAACGTCTTTTCCGGGCTTGAAGCCGGCCTGCTCGATCGCACCCACGATGAACTCGAGTGCGGCACGGTTGTTGGCGAGGTCAGGAGCGAATCCACCCTCGTCACCAAGGCCGGTCGCGAGACCGTTTTTCTTGAGCAGCGACTTGAGCGAGTGGTAAACCTCAACACCCCACTGGAGTGCCTCAGAGAACGAGCTGGCACCGTGAGGAACAGCCATGAACTCCTGGATGTCCACACCGGTGTCAGCGTGAGCGCCACCGTTGACGATGTTCATGAGGGGAACGGGAAGAGTGTGAGCGTTGGGGCCACCAACGTAACGGAACAGCGAGAGGTCAGCCGAGTCGGCAGCGGCCTTGGCAACGGCGAGGCTAACACCGAGGATGGCGTTAGCGCCGAGGCGCTTCTTGTTGTCGGTGCCGTCGAGCTCAATCATGGCCGAGTCGATGAGGCGCTGGTCAGTAGCGTCGAAACCTTCGAGGGCAGGGCCGATCTCGTCGATGACAGCGTCGACTGCCTTGAGAACACCCTTGCCGAGGTAGCGGTCTTTGTCGCCATCGCGAAGCTCGTAAGCCTCAAATGCACCGGTAGATGCGCCCGAAGGAACAGCGGCGCGAGCCAGCACGCCATCCTCGAGCAGAACCTCAACCTCAACCGTGGGGTTACCGCGGGAGTCAAGAATTTCACGTGCGCCAATGGCGTCAATCAGTGCCACAATTTCTCCTTGTTGTGTGGGTGGTGCCTAGTCTCAATCAGCACTGAGACAAGTTTATTGGTGTTCGCTAACTCAGAATTACGGCTAGCCGAGCGGCTTGAAAACCAGGTCGCCGATCGATGTTGTTTCAGCGGTGACGAAAGCGAATTGGGTGTAGCCAGCCTCAGCAGCACGCTCGAGAACGGGCGTGAGGTTCTTGGGTCGACGCTCGAGGCGAACTCGTTTGCCGGCGGCGATGAGTTGCGACTTGAGGGACAGCAAGTTCTCGAGGTGAGGGTCAGCGTCGTGCACGAGCACAACCGAGTCAGCGCTTGCTTCTTCGGCAGAAGCGATGAGGTCAACCACGCGCTCGAAACCGATGGAGAAGCCTGCGGCGGGAACATCCTGGCCCAGAAAACGACCGATCATGCCGTCGTAACGACCGCCACCGCCGACCGAGCTGCCCGATTCAGGGTGAGCAATCTCGAAGATGGTGCCGGTGTAATAGCCCATGCCACGAACGAGCGTGGGGTCAAAGCGCACCTTCACACCATCGGGCAGGTTGGTCAGTGCGCCGGCAAGGGTCTCGAGCGCAGCAACAGCATCGGGGTCGATGCCCTCGGGCAGAACCGAAAGAATGTCGGCCGTGGTCAGTGGCACTCCCCCGGCAGCCACGTGCGGAGCAATCTTTTCGAGAATGCCGCCCAGCACACTTGCCGCATCAGCGCCATCTTCGCTGAGCTCGGCAATGACGCCCTCAACGCCAATCTTGTCGAGCTTGTCGATAGAAATCAGTGCCTGCGGAATGCGCTCTTTTGCGAAACCGCAGAAGTGAAGCAGGCCGGTAAGGATGCGGCGGTCGTTGACGCGAATCGTGCAGTCGCGCAGCCCCAAGGCGTCAAGCGCGGCCGAGGTCGCAGTGATGAGTTCGATTTCAGCCCGTTGCGAGTCGTCGCCGATGATGTCGATGTCACACTGCACGAACTGGCGATAGCGGCCCTTTTGTGGACGCTCGGCTCGCCAGACCGGTGCAATTTGAATGGCACGAAAAACCGTCGGCAACTCGGCACGGTGACTCGCGTAGAAGCGAGCCAGCGGAACCGTGAGGTCAAAGCGCAGTCCGAGATCGGCGAGGGCATGGGCATCCCCGTGCGCGGCCGCAGCGATGAGGTCGTCATGCGTCAAGCCACGCTTGAGCACAGAGAAACCGAGCTTCTCGTTATCGCCGCCGAGTCCCGAGTGCAGGCGCTCGAAGTCTTCGACAACGGGAGTTTCAATCTCGTCAAAACCATGAGCACGGTACACCTGGCGAATTACGGCCAGAGCACGCTCACGACGAGCCTTCTCCGCAGGGAGAAAATCCCGCATGCCACGGGGAGGATTTACGTCGCGGGCCATGGCTCTATCTTTTCACGCCAGCTGCGCCGAGGCTTGTGCCTCGCCCAAGCAGACTCACTCGGCGTCGCGAATGTCTTCTTGCAGGTCGCGCAGTCGGCCGCGCAGCGCACGCTCGGCATCAAGCCCCTGCGAGCGCGCTGAGGCGACCATCGCCAGCAGCACGGCCCCGAGTTCTTCTTCGGTCTGAAATGGGAAGGGCGCTGGGCCACCGGTGGAGACAACATCCAACTTTTCGGCCTTGCCGAGCAGCTTGTCTGCCAGCAGAAGCGCCGGCATCGCCTGCGGCACACCGTCGAGAGTGGATGTGCGACCGGGCTTCTCCGCCTTCTTCAGGTCATCCCAGAAAGTCATGACTTCGTCGGCGGTGTCTGCCTGGCGATCGCCAAAAACGTGCGGGTGGCGACCGACCATCTTGGCCGTCATTCGTTCGGCGACATCTTCGAGTGTGAACTCTTCCCCCGGCGTGTGTGCGGCCAGGTCAGAGTGGAAGATGACCTGGTACAACACGTCACCGAGCTCTTCGATCATGTCGTCACGGTCGCCGGCCTCAATCGCATCGATGAGCTCGTAGGTCTCCTCAAGCAGGTACCGGATGAGAGACTCGTGTGTTTGCTCGGCATCCCACGGGCATCCACCGGGGCCGCGCAACACGGCCATGACTTCGATGAGTTCGTCGAGCTTCGGGTTGGGGCCTGTCGTCATGCGCCCATACTCTCACGCCACCTTGCAGATTTTGGGCATGAAAATGGGGCACCCGGTGAGACGTTCCGGATGCCCCATTTTTTAGAAAGCGAAGCTGACAGTGAGACGGTCTGGCAGCTCCGCAGCTGGGGGTCGAGTTAGCGCAGACGCTTTTTCAACTCGGCCAATTCGGAGGTGAGCGCATCGGGAAGGCGCTTGCCGAACTTGTCGAAGAACTCGTCGGTGAGGGCGACCTCGTCGCTCCACATCTTCTTGTCCACTTCGAACAGCTTGGTCATGGCTTCTTTCGAGACGCTCAGGCCATCAAGGTTCATCGAACCTTCGGCAGGAACGAGACCAACAGGTGACTCAACAGCCTCGGCCTGGTCATCCACGCGGCGGCAGATCCAGTCGAGAACACGCGAGTTCTCGCCGAAGCCGGGCCACAGGAACTTGCCGTTCTCGCGGCGGAACCAGTTCACCTGGAAGATCTTGGGTGCCTTCTCACCGAGCTTGTCGCCCATCTCGAGCCAGTGCGACCAGTAGTCGGCCATGTTGTAGCCGCAGAACGGCAGCATGGCGAAGGGGTCGCGGCGAAGCTCGCCAACCTTTCCTTCTGCAGCAGCGGTCTGCTCGCTCGACATGGTTGCCCCGATGAAGACGCCGTGCTTCCAGTTGAACGCCTGAGCAACGAGCGGAACGTTGGTTGCGCGGCGGCCACCAAAGATGATGGCGTCGATCGGCACGCCATCCGACTCGTACCAGTCGTCAGACAGGGTCGAGCACTGCTGAATCGGCACGGTGAAGCGCGAGTTGGGGTGGGCGGCCGGGCGACCCGAGTCGGGGGTCCAGTCTTGTCCGCGCCAGTCGATGAGGTGTTTCGGTGTCTGGTCGGTCATACCCTCCCACCACACGTCGCCGTGATCGGTGAGTGCGACGTTGGTGAAGATGGTGTTTCCCCACACGGTGTTCATAGCAACAGGGTTGGTGCTCTCACCGGTTCCGGGAGCAACACCAAAGAAGCCAGCCTCGGGGTTGATGGCGTAAAGGCGACCGTCAGGGCCGGGGCGCAGCCACGCGATGTCGTCGCCGATGGTCTCGGCCTTCCATCCGGGGATGGTC
>CAZPVE010000045.1:0-6848 GCA_964589925.1 uncultured Aurantimicrobium sp.
GGCTATTGCCATCACCGACCACGGCAATATGTTCGGTGCCTATGACTTCTGGAAGTCAGCCACCGCGGCGGGAATCAAGCCCATCATCGGTACCGAGGCCTACATCACGCCCGGCACTCACCGCTCCGACCGTTCCAAGGTGCGTTGGGCTGATGGCGGCGACGATGATGTGTCGAGTGGTGGCGCCTACACGCATATGACTTTGCTCTCGGAATCGACAGAAGGAATGCACAACCTGTTCCGAATGTCGTCGCTGGCGTCAATCGAGGGGTACTACTTCAAGCCACGCATGGACCGCGAGTTGCTCAACCGCTACTCCAAGGGCCTCATTGCCACCACCGGATGTGTCGGTGGCGAAGTTCAGACGCGCCTGCGCCTCGGGCAGTACGACGAAGCCAAGGCCGCCGCTGCGGAGTTCCGCGAGATCTTCGGCAAAGAGAACTTCTTTGTCGAAATCATGGACCACGGTCTCGATATTGAGCGTCGCACTATGAAGGAGCTCATTCAGCTCGCTCGTGAGCTCGACCTTCCCCTGGTCGCCAGTAATGACCTGCACTACACGCACTCGCACGACGCAACCGCCCATGCAGCACTCCTCTGTGTGCAGTCGGCATCCACGCTCGATGACCCCAAGCGCTTCAAGTTCGGCTCTGACGAGTTTTATTTGAAGTCTGCGGCAGAGATGCGCAACATCTTCCGCGACTTCCCTGACGCCTGTGACAACACGCTCCTAATCGCCGAGCGTTGTGAGTCGACATTCGAGCACCGTGACTTGCTGCCGCGCTTCCCCGTTCCGGAGGGGGAGACGGAAGCCTCCTGGTTCGAAAAAGAGGTTGCCGCGGGCATGAAGCGCCGCTTCCCCGGGGGAATCAGCGAAGAGCACAAGGCACAGGCCGAATACGAAGTCAGCGTTATCAAGTCGATGGGCTTCCCTGGGTACTTCCTCGTGGTTGCCGATTTCATTTCCTGGGCGCGCTCACAGGGTATTCGTGTTGGGCCGGGTCGTGGTTCGGCTGCAGGTTCGCTTGCGTCGTACGCCATGGGCATCACCGAGCTCGACCCGCTCAAGTACGGCCTCTACTTTGAACGCTTCTTGAACCCAGACCGCGTCTCGCTTCCCGATGTCGACGTCGACTTTGACGACCGTCGACGCCCAGAGGTCATCCGTTATGTGACCGAAAAGTATGGCGATGACCGTGTGGCGCAGATTGTCACCTACGGAACAATCAAGGCAAAGCAGGCGCTCAAAGACTCAGCTCGCGTGCTGGGCATGCCTTACTCCGTCGGTGAGCGCCTTACCAAGGCCATGCCGCCGTCCGTGATGGGGAAGGACATCACACTGGGGGAGGTCTTTGACCCTAAGGCAGAGCGTTACAAAGAAGCTTCCGACCTACGCACGCTCATCGAGACCGACATCGATTGCAAGACGGTGTTCGAGACCGCCAAGGGCATCGAGAACCTCAAGCGGCAGTGGGGCGTTCACGCCGCCGGTGTGATCATGTCGGCCGAGCCGCTGATCGACGTCATCCCGATCATGAAGCGCGAAGACGACGGCGCCATCATCACCCAGTTTGACCAGCCGCCCTGTGAGGCACTCGGCCTCCTCAAGATGGACTTCCTGGGTCTGCGCAACTTGACCGTCATTGAGGATGCGCTCGCGAACATCAAGGCCAACCGCGGTATCACCCTCGAACCTGAAACCCTCGACCTCGACGCCGACCCGGCCACGTATGAGCTGCTCTCGCGAGGGGACACCCTGGGCGTGTTCCAGCTCGATGGCGGCCCGATGCGTGCCCTGCTTCGCCAGCTCAAGCCCACGAGCTTCGAAGACATCTCGGCCGTTATCGCGCTGTATCGACCTGGTCCGATGGGTGTGAACTCGCACATCAACTACGCCTTGCGCAAAAACGGACTTCAAGACATCGAGCCGATTCACCCCGATCTTGCTGAGCCGCTCGAAGAGATTCTCGGCACCACCTACGGTCTCATCGTCTACCAAGAGCAGGTGATGGCCGTTGCCCAGAAGGTCGCCGGCTTCACACTCGGTCAAGCCGACGTTTTGCGTCGTGCCATGGGTAAGAAAAAGAAAGAAGAGCTCGATAAGCAGTTCGAGGGCTTCGAAGCTGGCATGATCGAGCGCAACTACAGCAAGGCCGCCATCAAGGTGCTGTGGGAGACCCTGGTTCCGTTCGCCGACTACGCGTTCAACAAGGCCCACTCCGCCGGATACGGTGTACTCAGCTATTGGACGGCCTACCTCAAGGCGAACTACCCGGCGGAGTTCATGGCCGCACTGCTGACGAGTGTCGGTGACTCCAAAGACAAGCTCGCGATCTACCTCTCTGAGTGTCGCCGCATGGGCATCAATGTTTTGCCGCCCGATGTCAACCAATCCGATGGTGTGTTCTCGGCGGTCGGCCCCGACATCAGGTTTGGCCTCGGCGCCATTCGCAACGTCGGTTTCAACGTGGTCGAAGGCATCAAGGCCGCTCGCGCGAGCGAGGGCGAGTTCACCTCGTTCCACGAGTTCCTCAAGAAGGTGCCACTGCAGGTGGCCAACAAGAAGACGATCGATTCGCTCATCAAAGCTGGTGCCTTCGACTCTCTCGGAAACACGCGTCGAGCGCTCGTTGAAATCCACGAGGATGCCATCGAGTCGGCCGTGAGCGTCAAGCGCAATGAAGCCCAGGGCATGGTCGACCTCTTCGCTGACATTTTCGAGTTTGACGAGCACGCTGAGGCGGTGCCCGACCGCCCCGAGTGGAACAAGCGCGACAAGCTGGCGTTTGAGCGCGAGATGCTGGGCCTCTACGTTTCTGACCACCCGCTTTCCGGGCTCGAGAACCAACTCGCCAAGTTTGCGTCGACCACGATTCTCGACCTCACCGCCTCTGAGGATGTCCGTGACGGCGAGCACGTCACCATCTGTGGGCTCGTCACGGAGGTGCAGCGCAGGGTTGCTAAGAACTCGGGTAACGCCTACGGCATCGTTCAGATCGAGGATTTCTCAGGTGAAATGTCGGTGATGTTCCTGGGTCGCACCTACCAAGAATTTGGTGAGAAGCTAGCGAACGACCAGGTGGTCACGATTCGTGGACGTGTCACGCGCCGCGACGATGGTGTGGCTCTTCACGCCAGCGAGCTTCGGGTTCCCGACCTCGGTGCCGCGGCAGAGGCAAGCGGGCCGCTTCACCTGACCATCCCGGAACAGCGCGCATCCGCCGCCGTCATCGCCCAGCTCGACGAAATCCTGCGTCGTTACCCGGGCGACACTGAAGTGCGCCTTCGCCTCACGCGTGCTGCCACGGCTCGTGTGTTTGAGCTTCCCACCCGCGTTCGGGTCACCTCAGACATGTATGGCGAACTCAAGTCACTGCTCGGCCCGTCCTGCCTGGGCTAGGCGACCAATAGACTTGAGGCATCATGATGCGCGTTCTCGACCTGCGGGGTCAACAGCCTGATCGATCGGCCATGTTGACGCTTATTCCGCGCCACATCGGGGATTCTGCTTCGGCACACGCCGCCGCTCGCGACCTTGTTGATGAAGTTCGCGCTGGGGGAGAGGCCGCTCTTCGTAAGCACGCCGAGCAATTTGACCGCGTCACTGGCCACGAGATTCGCCTACCGCGTCAACAGCTTCAGGATGCTCTCGCCGGGCTTAATCCTGACCTCCGCGCAGCGCTTGAAAGCGCCATCGAACGGGTTCGCAAGGCTACTGAAGCCCAGCTTCCCTCGGGTGCAGTCACAACCTTCGGTTCGGGCGCAAGGGTTACGCAACGCTGGCTCCCCGTTGAGCGCGTTGGCCTCTACGTTCCCGGCGGAAAAGCGGTGTACCCGTCGAGCGTGGTCATGAACGTTGTTCCGGCGCAGGTGGCCGGTGTTGGGTCCATCGCGCTGGTGTCGCCACCCCAGGAGGCGTTCGGTGGTCAGATTCACCCCACGATTTTGGCGGCTGCCGAACTGTTGGGCATTACCGAGGTCTACGCCATGGGTGGCGCAAGTGCTATCGGTGCTCTCGCTTTCGGTGTCGCCGAGCTTGATCTTCAGCCCGTCAGTGTCATCACCGGCCCGGGCAACCAATACGTTGCTGCTGCCAAGCGATATGTGCGCTCGCACGTGGGCATCGACTCTGAGGCTGGCCCGACCGAGATTCTGATCATCGCCGACTCGAGTGCGAACCCGCGCTTTGTAGCATCCGATTTGATTAGCCAGGCGGAGCACGACGAACTCGCTTCGGCGGTCTTGGTCACCGACGATCCTGCTCTGGTGGATGCCGTCAGCCGTGAGCTTGCCGCGCAGGTCAACGAAACTTTGCACGCTGAGCGCATCGGTGTAGCGCTGGGTGGCCCGCAGTCCGCCCTCGTGGTTGTTGACTCGCTGGACGTCGCGGTCGATTTCTCGAACGCGTACGGCCCCGAGCACCTCGAGGTGCAAACTGCACGCAACGACGAGCTCCTTCCGCAGCTGGTCAACGCGGGCGCGATTTTTGTCGGCGACTATTCCCCAGTCAGCCTGGGTGACTATTCGGCTGGGTCTAACCACGTGCTGCCTACCGGCGGCCACTCCGCCTTTTCTTCGGGCCTCGGGGCATATACATTCCTGCGCGCCCAGCAGGTCGTCGAGTACTCGCGGGACGCTCTGAACGAGGTTGCCGATGGCCTGCAGGCTCTGGCCAACAACGAGGTTCTGCCCGCTCACGGCGAAGCCGTCGCCATCCGATTTGACGAGAAGTAGGACCGGATATGTATTGCCCCTTCTGCCGCCACCCAGACTCGCGAGTTATCGATTCGCGAACATCTGACGATGGCCTCTCGATTCGTCGTCGTCGCCAGTGCCCCGAGTGCAGCGGACGCTTCAGCACCATGGAGACCGCGAGCCTTAGTGTGATCAAGCGCTCTGGCATCGTCGAACCCTTTAGCCGAGAGAAGGTCGTTGCCGGCGTGCGCAAGGCCTGCCAGGGGCGCCCGGTTACCGATGCCGACCTGGCTGTTCTTGCCCAGAAAGTTGAAGAGGCCATTCGCGCTACCGGTGCCTCGCAGATTGAGGCCAACGAGATTGGCCTGTCGATTCTCGCGCCGCTTCGCGAACTCGACGAGGTTGCTTACCTTCGATTTGCGAGTGTCTACCAGGCCTTCGAATCACTGGCTGACTTCGAATCGGCTATCTCAGTTCTTCGCGCCGATCACGACGCCGCCGCGGCGAAGGCACAGGAGTCTGACTCCTAAACATGACAGCTCGCACCTCACCCCCAGTTCTCTACCGCGCCTTTTTCAACCTGGTCTTTCGGCGCTTCGATCCTGAAAACGCGCATCACCTGGCCCTGGGTGTTATCCGAGTCTGTGGCTGGCCCCTCATTGGGGGAGTTGTTCGTGCCTTCACCAAGCCGCGTCGCGAGATCGGCGTTCAGACGCTCGGTTCGCACTTCAGCACGCCCTTCGGATTAGCAGCTGGCTTCGATAAGGATGCTCGCTACATTCACGGCTTAGCCAACTTGGGCTTTGGCCACGTCGAGGTCGGCACCCTGACCGCCATTGCTCAGCCCGGGAACCCTCGCCCGCGCCTGTTCCGCCTCGTCGACGACTTCGCGCTCATCAACCGCATGGGGTTCAACAACCACGGCGCTGCCGCAGCGGTCAAGCACCTCGAGCGAGTGCGCCGGTGGAAGCATCGTCCGGTTGTCGGTGTCAACATCGGCAAGAGCCGCGTCGTTGACGTTGACCAGGCCACGGCTGACTACGTCACGAGTGCCAAGCTAGTGGCTCACCTCGCGGACTACATGGTCGTGAACGTCAGTTCACCCAACACACCCGGGCTCCGTGGCCTTCAGGAGATTGATCAGCTCCGCCCATTGCTGAGTGAGGTTGCTCAGGCCGTGGGCGCCACCCCGTTGCTGGTCAAAATCGCCCCCGACCTCACCGACGACGAGGTGCGCAAGGTTGCCTCGTTGGCTGTTGACCTCGGCCTGGCCGGAATCATCGCAACAAACACCACCTTGTCTCGTGCTGGATTGAAAGCCGACGAGGTCAAGGTTGAAGCGATTGGTGCCGGCGGGCTCTCCGGCCGCCCGCTTAAGCAGCGTTCTCTTGACGTTCTGCACGTGATTCGCGCGAGCGTGCCATCCGAGTTCTGCGTGATTTCTGTCGGTGGCGTTGAAACAGCCGCCGACGTGCAGCAGCGCCTCGACGCGGGAGCCACCCTCGTGCAGGGCTACAGCGCTTTTGTCTACTACGGCCCGGGCTGGGCGCGCCAAATCAACCGAGGCCTCTAGCCCCGACGCGAGACCCTAGTTGGGGTACTCGCGACGCCCAACTTGAGGCTTAGGCATGCGCATCACGCGCAACTGGATGGCTCGCATGATGGCGTACCAGCGCACACCACGCTCCATGCTTCCTGCGCCAAACTTGGCGTCGATGCGCTTGCGCAGAGCGATGCTGAGAATGGTCGAGTCAACAACCAGCAGCATGAGGAAGCCCCACAGGATGTACACCGACAGGGCCGAGCGGGCGTCGACGAACGACCAAATGATGATGATGAACATCAGGGGAACGAGGAGCTCACCAAAGCTGTAGCGAGCATCGATGTAGTCGCGGGCAAACTTCTTCTGCGGGCCACGGTCGCGAGCCGGCAGGTACTTCTCCTCACCGAGGGCCATGCCAACGCGTGCACGTTCACGAGCTTCAGCCGCGGCGACGCGGGATTGCTGACGTGCCAGCTTTCGGTCATTAGGCACCAGGGGACGCTTGTTGGCAGCTTCGCGCTCCTTGCGGGTGGGAGTCGCGCGCCCCTTTCCTGAAGCTTTCGCGGGCTGAGCTGCTGCGTTGTCGTCAGCCTTTGAGGTGTCTTTGCCG
>CAZPVE010000046.1:0-6844 GCA_964589925.1 uncultured Aurantimicrobium sp.
CGCTTCGCTGAAATTGCTCACGAAGAGGGGCTCGTCGTTCTCGGTTGGCGTGTCGTGCCGGTCGATCCTGAGTACTTGGGAAATCTTGCTCGTGAGGCTATGCCGGCCATCGAGCAGGTCTTTGTGACCAGTGCCTCTGGCCTCTTGTCGGGACTAGAGCTAGATCGTCGTGTCTATCGTCTCCGTAAGCGCGTTGAGCGAGAAGTCGAGGTCTATTTCTCATCGCTGTCTGCGCGAACCATCGTTTACAAGGGCATGCTGACCACGCTTCAGTTGGAGCCTTTCTATCCGGACCTCTCTGACGAGCGTTTCGCCTCGACGCTTGCACTCGTCCACTCTCGGTATTCGACCAACACTTTCCCTTCGTGGCCGCTTGCGCACCCGTTCCGATTCATCGTCCACAACGGTGAGATCAACACCGTCCAGGGAAACCGCAACTGGATGCAGGCTCGCCAGTCGCAGTTGGCCAGCGTTGTTCTCGGTGACGTCAAGCAACTTCTGCCCATTTGCACCCCCGGCGCCTCTGACTCAGCCAGCTTTGACGAGGTCGTCGAGTTGCTCACGCTTGCCGGTCGTAGCCTGCCCCACGCCATCATGATGATGATTCCTGAGGCTTGGGAAAACCAGCCCGAAATGGATCCTCAGCGTCGCGCTTTCTACGAGTGGGGGTCAGCGATAAGGGAGCAGGGGGATGGCCCTGCGGCGGTTGCCTTTACGGACGGTTCTCTCGTTGGTGCAACCCTCGACCGCAATGGTCTGCGTCCTGGCCGATACTTGGTCACTGACGACGGCCTCATCGTCGTCGCGAGTGAGATTGGTGTGCACAACGTTGCGCCCGAAAAGGTTGTTCAGAAGGGTCGCCTGCAGCCTGGAAAGATGCTCCTCGTTGACACCGTTGCAGGTCGAATCATCGATGATGCTGAAATCAAGGCGGAGCTTGCCTCAGCGCAGCCGTGGGGCGAATGGATCGATCAAACGCGCATCCAGCTCGAGTCCCTTCCCGAGCGTGAACACATCATTCACACACCTGCTTCGGTCGCCCGCCGTCAGCGCACCTTCGGCTACAGCGAAGAAGACCTTCGCGTCATGCTTGCTCCCATGGCGAAATCGGGTATTGAGCCTCTAGGTGCCATGGGTTCAGATACTCCGATCGCTGTGCTCAGTGAGCGTCCCCGTGTTTTGTTTGACTACTTCGTTCAGGAGTTTGCTCAGGTAACTAACCCGCCCCTTGACTCGATTCGTGAAGAGGTTGTCACGAGCATGCGCCGTGGCCTTGGGCCTGAACTCAATCTGCTCGAAGCCACTCCCGAGCACGCGCGTCAGGTAGTCGTCGAGTTCCCTGTCATCGACAACGATGAGCTGGCCAAGATTCAGCACCTCCGCACCCTCTCCGGCGAAAAGTCAACGGTGACGCTCAAGGGCCTGTACCGCATTGATGAGCCCCTCGAGTCGCTCAAGGCCCGTTTGGCAGAGCTGTGTGACGAGGTCGATGCTGCCATTGCGAATGGAGCCGAATTCATTGTTTTGTCGGATCGCGATTCGACCTATGAGCTGGCGCCCATTCCGTCACTCCTCATGCTTTCTGCGGTTCACCATCACCTGATTCGTACCGAAAACCGCATGCGTGTTGGTTTGGTGGTAGAGGCTGGCGATGTTCGCGAGGTTCACCACGTTGCGGTCCTTCTTGGGTATGGTGCCGCTGCCGTCAACCCGTATCTCGCTATGGAGTCGGTTGAGAACCTTGTTCGCACCGGCTACATCACCGATGTCACTCCTGAAAAGGCTGTCAAGAACCTCATCAAGGCTCTCGGCAAGGGTGTGCTCAAGATCATGTCCAAGATGGGCATTTCTACTGTCTCGTCCTACTCAGGGGCCCAGACGTTTGAGGCTGTCGGCTTGAGCCAAGATTTCATCGACGCCTACTTCACGGGTACCGAGAGCAAGCTTGGTGGCGTTGGACTTGATGTGATCGTCGCCGAAAATACGGCGCGTCACGAAAGCGCATACCCAGACGGATCTGGCGTTGAGCTCGCTCACGAGCGTCTCGTGACGGGTGGAGAGTTCCAGTGGCGTCGAGACGGAGCACCTCACCTCTTCAACCCTGACACCGTATTCAGGCTTCAGCACGCCACCCGGACTCGTCGTTACGACATTTTCCGCGAATACACCAAGGCGGTTGACGACCAGTCGGAAAGCCTGATGACTATCCGTGGTCTCTTCGAATTCAAGAAGGGTGTCCGTCCGTCCGTACCGCTCGATGAGGTTGAATCGGTCGCCTCAATCGTGAAGCGATTCTCAACTGGAGCGATGAGCTACGGCTCGATCTCTCCCGAGGCTCACGAGACACTTGCCATCGCCATGAACCGCTTGGGTGCAAAGTCCAACACAGGTGAAGGTGGCGAAGACGTGGCTCGCCTACTCGATCCTGAACGCCGCAGCGCCATCAAGCAGGTGGCTTCGGGTCGTTTCGGCGTCACCAGCATGTACCTCACGCACGCGGATGACATCCAGATCAAGATGGCTCAGGGAGCTAAGCCTGGTGAAGGTGGTCAGCTGCCGAACAACAAGGTCTACCCGTGGATCGCGCGCACTCGTCACGCAACGGCCGGCGTCGGACTCATTTCACCGCCTCCACACCACGACATCTACTCGATCGAAGACCTCAAGCAGCTCATCTTCGACCTCAAGCGTTCGAACCCATCGGCACGCGTGCACGTCAAGCTCGTTTCGCAGTCTGGCATTGGCGCTGTTGCCGCAGGTGTGTCAAAGGCCCTGGCCGACGTCATCCTTATCTCTGGGCACGACGGCGGAACCGGCGCTAGTCCGCTCAACTCGTTGAAGCACGCTGGAACTCCTTGGGAGCTCGGCCTAGCCGAGGCTCAGCAGACCTTGATGCTCAACGACATGCGCGACCGTGTTTCGGTTCAAGTCGACGGTCAGCTCAAAACCGGGCGTGACGTCGTCATCGCGGCTCTGCTCGGAGCTGAGGAGTATGGATTTGCCACAGCACCCCTCGTGGTGAGCGGTTGCGTCATGATGCGCGTTTGCCACCTCGACACGTGTCCGGTTGGCGTGGCTACTCAGAACCCGGTTCTTCGTTCCCGTTTCACCGGCAAGCCCGAGTTCGTCGTCAACTTCTTCGAGTTCATCGCCCAAGAGGTTCGTGAATACTTGGCTGAGCTTGGATTCCGCTCGCTTGATGAGGCTATTGGGCGCGTAGATGCTCTGGACTCCAACCGTGCAATCGAGCACTGGAAGGCTGACGGACTCAACATCCAGCCGATTCTGGACGGCGCGAATCTCCCGGAGGCCATGCCTCGTCGTCACGCTCGATCTCAGGATCACGAGCTCGAGCAGCACTTCGACCGTCAGCTCATCGCAGCGGCGGCGCCCGCTCTCACGGCCGGGACTCCGGTCACTATTGAGCTTCCGATTCAAAACACTGAACGAGCCGTGGGAACGATGCTCGGACACGAGCTCACCAAGAAGTATGGTGAGCACGGTTTGCCCCAGGGAACGATCGCGATCACACTGCGCGGCTCAGCAGGGCAGTCTCTGGGTGCATTCGTTCCAAGTGGAATCTCCCTCACCCTCATCGGTGACTCGAACGACTACGTGGGCAAGGGTCTATCTGGTGGGCATGTCGTCGTTCGACCACACGAGAACTCTCGATTTGCCGCCGAAGACAACGTCATCGCTGGAAACGTTGTCGGATACGGCGCGACGAGCGGGTCAATCTTCATTCGAGGACGCGTGGGGGAGCGATTCCTTGTTCGCAACTCGGGTGCCACGGCTGTGGTTGAGGGCTGTGGTGACCACGCTCTCGAGTACATGACCGGTGGCTTGGCTGTCATTCTGGGCGAGACTGGGCGCAACCTCGGCGCAGGAATGAGTGGTGGAACTGCTTACGTTCTCGGCTTGACCCCGGAGAAGGTCAACGCCGATTCTCTCGCTTCGGGAGAGCTTCAGCTGCACGCACTGGGCGAGGCTGACATCGAGATTCTGCACGATGTTCTCACGACGCACCTATCTGAGACCGACTCTGTTCGAGCATCTGAACTGCTCAACAACTTCGACGAGAGTGTTCGGTCGTTCGTCAAGGTCCTGCCACGGGACTACGCAGCTGTGCTTTCAACTCGTCAGGCCGCCGTGGAACGGGGAATTGATCCCGACGGAGACGAAACCTGGCACAAGATTTTGGAGGTTACCGGTGGCTGATCCCAAGGGCTTTCTCAAGGTCACCGAGCGTCAGACGCCTCCTCGTCGCCCGGTACCCATTCGCCTTCTCGACTGGAAAGAGGTTTACGAACCTGGCTCCAAAGAGGTTCTGACTCAACAGGCCAGCCGCTGCATGGACTGTGGTATTCCCTTCTGTCACCAGGGCTGCCCGCTCGGCAACCTGATTCCGGAGTGGAACGATCTAGTCTGGCGCGATGACACCAAGGCAGCAATCGAGCGTCTGCACGCGACAAACAACTTCCCCGAGTTCACTGGTCGCCTGTGCCCAGCTCCCTGCGAACAAGCGTGTGTGCTCGGCATTAACCAGCCTGCGGTCACCATCAAGCAGGTTGAGGTCAGCATCATTGACCGGGCGTTTGACGAAGGATTCGTTGCTCCGCACGAGCCTCAGCGTCTCACCGGCAAGACAGTGGCTGTTGTGGGTTCAGGCCCAGCTGGCCTCGCTGCAGCCCAACAGTTGACTCGCGCGGGTCACACCGTCGCTGTTTATGAACGTGATGAGCGCATCGGCGGATTGCTTCGCTACGGCATCCCTGACTTCAAGATGGAGAAGCACCACATCGATCGTCGCCTCGCGCAGATGGAGGCAGAGGGAACCCGCTTCCGTCCGGGCGTCAACATCGGCGTCGACATCAGCTGGGCAGACCTCAAAGAGCGCTACGACGCCGTGGTCGTCGCGACTGGCGCACTCAAGCCCCGCGACCTTAATATCCCGGGTCGTGAACTCAACGGAGTTCACTTCGCGATGGAATATCTGACCCCGGCCAACCAAGCAGTGTCCGGAGACATTTCTGCCAGCCCCATCGACGTCAAGGGAAAGCATGTCGTCATTCTTGGTGGCGGTGACACGGGCGCGGACTGCATTGGAACGGCACACCGTCAGGGTGCCGCCTCGGTGACTACTCTGGCCATTGGCAAGAAGCCTGCGTCGGAGCGTCCCGAGTCGCAGCCTTGGCCGATGGTCCCCAATGTTTTCGAGATTGCCAGCGCCCACGAAGAGGGTGGCTCGCGTGTTTACACGGTTTCGACCGTTGAATTCCTCGGCGATGGTGCCGGAAACCTTCGAGCCCTCAAGGTAGCCGAGACGGACTTTGTGGACGGCAAGCGCTTGCCTAAGGCCGGCACCGAGCGCGAAATCCCTGCAGATTTCGTTTTCCTCGCTCTCGGTTTCGTTGGTGGAGACAACCCTGACGCTGATGGCGCAATCTCGCTTCGGGCAGATGAGCGCGGCAACTTTGCACGGGGTAACGATTACACCACCGACGAGCCCGGAGTATTCGTGGCCGGTGATGCTGGCCGTGGAGCGTCGCTCATCGTCTGGGCAATTGCTGAGGGACGAAGTGCGGCGTCCGAGGTTGACAAGTACCTCGAGGGAGAGACCCTGCTCCCTGCGCCCGTAGCCGCCAATGCACGACCAATTTCCTACTAGTAGCATCACAACTATTCGAGACACCAACAAGAGACGGAAAAAATGAGACGAGCGAAAATCGTAGCCACCCTCGGGCCGGCTACAGCCTCCTATGAAAACATCCGCGCCATTATTGACGCTGGTGTAGATGTCTGCCGCATGAACCTGAGTCACGGCACCTACGACGTCCATGAGGAGGTCTACCGCAATGTTCGCCAGGCCGCCGCAGACGCTCAGCGCTCGGTTGCTGTTCTGGTCGACCTTCAAGGCCCCAAGATTCGTCTCGGCAAGTTCGAGGGAGGCCCCTATGACCTCGCGGAGGGTGACACTTTCACGATCACCATCGAAGACATTGTCGGAACCAAGGAACTCTCGTCGACTACCTACAAGGGCCTTCCGGGCGATGTGAAGCCTGGCGACCCACTTCTTATCGACGACGGCAAGGTGGCCCTTCGCGTTGTGTCCACCGACGGCACTCGCGTTGTCACTACGGTTGAAGTTGCGGGCCCCATCAGCAATAACAAGGGCATCAACCTTCCCGGAGTTGCTGTCAACGTTCCTGCCATGTCTGACAAAGACGAGGCTGACCTCCGCTGGGGTCTTCGTCTTGGCGCAGACTTCATCGCGTTGAGCTTCGTGCGTGACGCAGCCGACATCAAGCGTGTTCACGAAATCATGGATGAAGAGGGCGTTCGTCTTCCCGTTATCGCCAAGGTTGAGAAGCCACAGGCTGTCGACAACCTCGAAGAGATCGTCGACGCTTTTGACGGCATCATGGTTGCTCGTGGTGACCTCGGTGTTGAACTTCCGCTTGAGGCTGTCCCCATTGTGCAAAAGCGCGCCGTTGAGCTCGCTCGGCGCTGGGCAAAGCCAGTAATCGTCGCCACTCAGGTTCTAGAGTCCATGATTGAGAGCCCACGCCCCACTCGAGCTGAGGCCTCAGACTGCGCAAACGCAGTGCTCGATGGAACCGACGCCGTCATGCTCTCTGGTGAGACAAGTGTCGGTGCATACCCTGTCGTCACGGTCAAGACCATGGCTCGCATTATTGAGTCGACTGAGGATCACGGCCTCGACCGCATCCCTGAACTTGGTACGAAGCCCCGCACCCAGGGTGGCGCAATCACGCTCGCGGCTGCTGAGGTTGCCGAGTTCGTGGGTGCGAAGTACATCGCCGTCTTCACGGAGTCGGGCGAC
>CAZPVE010000047.1:0-6836 GCA_964589925.1 uncultured Aurantimicrobium sp.
AGCGACGCGCTCACCCTTCTTGCGGCTCGCGCGAGGTTCCGAGATAACGGACACGTGAGACAACCCTTCTGGTTGCAGTAGTTCTTGAGGTTGGGCATCGCCGTTCGACAGCGAACGACAACAGCGAAAGTCTAGGACGATTTTCAGGCGGCAGTAAGGCTCTCGGCGCCCGTCTCGACCGCCCGGTAGTCTGTACATATGACTGAACGGGGACTGCCGCTCGACGGCTTTTACGCTGTTATTCCGGCCGGCGGAATAGGCTCGCGCCTCTGGCCGCTGTCCCGTGCGGATGCACCGAAGTTCTTGCACGACCTCACCGGATCGCGAAGCTCACTACTGAGTGACACCTGGGACCGCCTGATCCCCTTGGCGGGCGCCGATCGAGTCATGGTCGTCACTGGTCGAGCACACCGGGCTGCCGTGGAAGAGCAGATTCCAGCCCTGGCCGACCTCAACGTTGTGCTCGAGAGCGAGCCCCGCGATTCGTCTGCCGCTATCGGATTGGCTGCGGCCATTCTGGAGCGCCGCGAGCCGGGCGTCGTGATTGGCTCCTTCGCTGCCGACCACGTGATTCGTGGCACTCGATTCTTCACCCAGGCTGTTCGTGAGGCCGTAGCTGTTGCTCGGGCCGGTTACATCGCCACCATCGGCATTCGCCCGACCGAACCCGCTGTGGGTTTCGGCTACATCCATGCTCCGGGTGCTGCCAAGGTGGACGGTGCTCCAACCGCGCTTGAGGTCGATACCTTCGTCGAGAAGCCAAGTGCACACAAGGCTCAGGAGTATGTCGACAGTGGCGACTACCTCTGGAACGCCGGCATGTACATCGCCAAGGCATCCGTCATTTTGGATGAGCTAAAGAAGACGGAGCCTGAACTGCACGCTGGGCTGATCGAACTCGCCGAGGCCTGGGATACCCCTGCGCGCGGCGCCGTGGTCGACAAGGTCTGGCCCAAGCTCAAGAAGATTGCCATCGACTACTCGGTTGCCGAGCCCGCTGCTGCTGCCGGCAAGCTGATCACGATTCCCGGTGAATTCGACTGGGATGACGTGGGTGACTTCGCATCCATTGCCAAGCTGCACTCCTCTGGCTACAAGAAAGACCTCGCCATTCTGGGTGAGGGTGCGCGCGTTCTCGCCGACTCGTCCAACGGAATCGTGGTCTCGGAAGCAGGCCGGACCATTGCGGTGGTTGGCGTGAAGGACATCGTGATTGTCGACACGCCTGATGCCTTGCTCGTGACCACTACTGCCAACGCCCAGCGCGTCAAGAGCGTCGTTGACGCCCTGCGTCTGGCCGGCCGCGACGACGTTCTCTGATGACAGAGTTCACTGTCGAGGGTGTCGACGTTCGCACCCTGCCCAAGGTTTCGCTGCACGATCATCTCGATGGTTCATTGCGCCCATCCACGATTCTCGAATTGGCCGAGGCAGAGGGCATCGAGGTGCCGGCACTCTCGGCCGATGAGCTGGGGGCCTGGTTTGAGGTGCAGTCGAATGCCGGCTCGCTGGTCGAATACCTCAAGACTTTTGATTTGACCTGTGCTGTCATGCAGACACGTGAGGGACTCACGCGAGTTGCACGCGAGAGCGTGCTCGACCTGGCTGCCGATGGTGTCATCTACGGTGAGCTTCGCTGGGCCCCCGAGCAGCACCTCACCCGCGGTCTTTCGCTCGACGAGGTCGTTGAGTGTGTTCAAGAAGGAATCGAGCAAGGCGTGCAGGATGCAGCCGCCCAGGGCGCAGAGATTGACGCCCGTCAGCTGATCACGGCGATGCGCCACGCTGACCGGTCTCTCGAGATTGCGGAGCTCGCGATTCGCCACCGCGCTCGCGGCGTTCTCGCCGGGGGTGTTGTCGGTTTCGACATCGCGGGGGCGGAAGCGGGCTTCCCCGCCTCGAAGCACCGGGCGGCCTTCGATCTGCTGGCTACCGAACTCGTTCCGACGACGGTGCACGCCGGTGAGGCCGACGGTTTGGCGAGCATTCGGTCGGCGCTGTTTGATGGCCGGGCAATCCGCTTGGGTCACGGGGTGCGTCTGGCCGAAGATGCCCACGTCGAGACGATCGAGTGCGATGTCACCACGGTCAGCCTCGGTGAGCTCTCACAGTGGGTGAAAGACCGCGGCATCGCACTCGAGCTCAGCCCGAGTTCGAACCTGCAGACCGGGGCCATCGCGGCCTGGGGGTCGACGATGGAGGCGCATCCGTTCGACCTGTTCTTCCAGCTCGGGTTTGCCGTGACTGTAAATACCGACAACCGCCTGCAGTCGGCCACGAGCCTCAGCCGCGAACTCACGCTGCTGGCCGACGCCTTTGGTTATGGCGTCGCCGACCTCGAGGCGTTCCAGCTCAATGCAGCCATCGCCGCGTTCTTGCCGCTCGACGAGCGCGAAGCGTTGGCCGAGCGCATCCACGAAGGATTTATCGAGGCAGTTACCGCCAGTCGCGCCATTCGTTCGGTTGAATAGGGGCGTGACCACCCTCGACGATCTCGTTGCCCTCGTGCAGGAGCGTCGCGGCCTGGCTCCGTTCGTCGTGGCGATCGAAGGCCTCGGCGGCGCCGGCAAGTCGACCCTTGCTGCGCACCTCGCGTTGGCCATCAACGACAGCGCGGTTGTGCCAATGGACGACTTTCTCATCAAAGAGATGGTGCTTCACCCGCGTAACGAAGAGCACTACGACCTGCTGCGCGTCGAGCGCGAAGTGCTGATTCCATTCACTCAAGGACTGCCGTTCAACTATGGCCGTCTTGACTGGGCCACCAATAAGGTCGAACCCATCGACGGAATGATCGACTCGACGCTGATCATTCTGGAGGGGATCTGCTCGTACCATCCGCAGATCGAGTACTACGTGAATCTCAAGGTGTGGGTGAGTGCCCCGGTGGCCGTCGCGACAAAGCGCGGGCTCGCGCGCGATGCCGAAACCGAGAATGCGGCGCACTGGAAAACCTGGCGCAACTGCGACATCGCCTATTGCGCCGAGTTCGACCCAGCCACTCGAGCCGACCTGATCATCAGCGGGGTTTAGCCAGCGAGGTGCTCCCAGGCGAGGGCCCGTACGGAGGCCGCAATCGCTTCGGCTTCGGTGACCGTATCGGCGTGCACATAGAACTTGAGCTTGGGCTCGGTACCGCTCGGGCGAATCATCACGCGGGACCCGTCATCCAGGTGCCACGCCAGCAGGTTTGTTGCCGGCAGACCGGCCAAGCCGTGGGAGTAGTCATCGACGGTGAACACCGCCCGCCCGGCAAGTGTGGCTGGGGCCTGCCCACGCAAACTGGTCATGAGGGCCGTGAGGTCATCAGGCGTTGAGGTCCTGATCGAAAAGGAGGTGCCGTAGACCCCGCCCAGCTCGGCGGCGAGCTCGTCTACTTTTCTGGCGATGGATGACCCGGCCGCCGCCAACGAGTGGGCAACATCGAGCACCGCAAGGGCGGCCGAGATGCCGTCTTTATCGCGCACGGTGTGCGGGTTGACGAGGTAGCCGAGCGCCTCTTCATAGCCATAGATCAGACCGTGGACGCGGCCAATCCATTTGAAGCCGCTGAGCGTGCGCTGGCAGTTGACGCCATAGCGTTCCGCAAGCCGTTCGAGGGCTGGGGCTGAGACGACGGAGGTCGCGACCGCACCTGAACGGCCCTGCTGCGTCGAGCGTTCCAGGGACCACCACCCGAGGAGCACCCCGAGTTCGTCGCCGGTCAACACTCGGTAGTCATCCCCTTGCGCCACGGCGACCGCCAAGCGATCCGCATCCGGGTCATTGGCAAGGATGAAGTCGACCTGATGCTTTCGCGCCGTCGCGATGGCGAGATCGAGCGCGCCGGCTTCTTCGGGGTTCGGGAACGCGACCGTTGAAAAGGTTGGGTCAGGTTCGGCTTGTTCGGTCACGACTACAGGCAGTGGATATTTCGCCGCGGCCAGCACGGCAGCGAAGGTTGCGAGACCGACACCGTGCATCGGGGTGTAGACAACGGTCAGCTCCGGAGAGCCGGCCAAGGCGGGGGCGAGGCTCGCGGTTTCCTGAACGTAGGCCTCAAGAAGCTCAGCGCCGACCTCGTCGTAAGGGCCGCGAGGGAGTTTGTCGAACGGAGTCCTCGAGGCCTCATCGATGAGCGCTTCGATTTCTCGGTCGACGGGCGAGACAATCTGCGCACCATCGCTGTCACCGCCCAGATAAACCTTGTAGCCGTTGTCGCCAGCAGGGTTGTGGCTGGCTGTGATCATCACGCCCGCGTCGGCGCGCAGGTGACGCACCGCGAACGCCAGCACCGGGGTGGGCAGTTGTGCGGGAAGGAGCAGGACCTCACAGCCCGCGCCAGCCATGATTTCAGCGGCATCGCGGGCGAACACTCCGGAGTTCTTGCGTGCATCGCATCCGATGACAACTCGGGGCCTCGTGCCGACCGAACCCAGCAGGTAGCGTGCAAGACCTGAACTGGCTTGGGAAACGACCACGCGGTTCATGCGGCTGGGCCCCGCGCCCAGGGCGCCACGCAAGCCAGCCGTGCCGAAAGCAAGGCGCCCAGAGAAGCGATCTGCCATGGCGACCCCGTCGTTGCAGGCGATCAGCTCTTTGAGTTCGTCGCGGGTCTCGCGGTCAGGGTCGACGGCTAGCCACGCGCGCACGCGGGCCAAAAGTTCTGGGCTGGGAGCGACCTTGCTCCCGGGCTCGCATGAATCGGTCACAGTCGGTCCAGCACACCGCGCAGAAGCTCGACAAGCGCGGGCAGAGCGGCCTTGCCGGCAGCGACAACCTCATCGTGGGACAAGGGTTCGGGGCTCACGCCGGCAGCGAGGTTCGTCGAGAGAGAAATGCCAAGAACGTTGAGGCCAGCCTCACGCGCGGCGATTGTCTCGAGGGCCGTCGACATCCCGACCAGGTCTCCACCCAGGATGCCCGCCATCTTCACCTCGGCGGGTGTTTCGTATTGAGGCCCGCGGAACTGCGCATAGACGCCCTCGGGGATGTCGGGCTTGACCTCGCGGGCAAGGTCGCGAAGTTTGCTCGAGTAGGCCTCGCTCATGTCGATGAAGGTTGCGCCTTCGAGAGGGCTCTGGCCCGTGAGATTGATGTGATCGCGGATGAGAACGGGCGTGCCAGGCGGCCACTCGCGGCGCAGTGAGCCGGAGGCGTTCGTCAAGATCATCGTGCTCACACCGGCTGTGGCAGCGACGCGCACCCCGTGAGCAACAGCGGCGACACCGTGCCCTTCATACAAGTGCGTGCGGGCACCAATCACCAGCAGGTGCTTTCCGCTACTCAGACGAACAGAGCGAATCTCGCCCGAGTGCCCATCCAGGACCGGTTTGCGAAAGCCGGGAACGTCCTCCGCCGGCATCACGGCGAGCGTCTCACCAAGGCTTTCAGCCACATGTGACCAACCGCTACCCAGTGTCAGGGCGATGTCGTGACGCACGACACCCGATGCGCGGGCGATGTGCTCTGCGGCAATGGTGGCCAGCAAACGATGTTCGGGGTGTGGTGCACTCACGCCTCTAGTATCCCGGCAGAATGGTGTTATGGCCTTTGGTTTTGAAAAGAAGCAGCGTGTTGTTGTTATCGGGGGCGGGCCTGGCGGCTACGAAGCGGCTATCGCCGGTGCCCAGCTCGGCGCAGATGTCACCCTCATCGAGCGCTCCGGTGTCGGTGGGTCGGCTGTTCTCACCGACGTGGTGCCCTCCAAGACCCTGATTTCAACGGCTGAAGCCGCGAGCAATATGCGCACCGCAGAAAATCTCGGCGTCCAGTTTTTTGCCAAGTCAGCAGATGGTAAGCCGGTTCGCCCCGACCTCGCCATCAACATGGGGCTGGTCAACAAGCGCCTTCTCGCCCTGGCACAAGCCACATCGCAGGATATGCAGGCAGCCCTCAAAGAAGCCGGCGTCACGACTATCCCCGGATACGGCCGCCTCGACGGATCGAATGCCGTCATCGTGTCGACCGCTCCCAACGGCACCGATTTTGAGCGCCTCGAAGCCGACACCATCATCGTCTCGACAGGCGCCACCCCCCGCGTGCTGCCTTCGGCCAAGCCGGATGGGGAGCGCATCCTCACTTGGACGCAGCTCTACAACCTGCAAGAAGTGCCCCGCCACATCATTGTCGTTGGATCGGGTGTAACGGGTGCCGAGTTCGCCAGCGCTTACCGCGCTTTGGGTGCCGAAGTGACCCTCGTGTCCAGCCGCGACCAGGTTCTTCCGGGTGAAGACGCCGACGCCGCCGCCGTAATCGAGGACGTGTTCACCCGAAGCGGCATGCACATCAAGTCGAAGTCGCGTGCTGACAAGGTTGAGCGCACCGCTGACGGGGTCATCGTGACCCTGGGCGACGGCACCACCCTCGAGGGAAGCCACTGCCTCATCGCGGTTGGTTCGATTCCCAACACGACGGGAATTGGTCTCGAAGAAGCCGGTGTCGAACTCACCGAAAGCGGACACATTCGCGTCAACCGTGTGGCCCGCTCGAGCGTGCCCAACATTTATGGCGTGGGTGACTGCTCCGCGGCGATGCCCCTGGCATCGGTCGCTGCCATGCAGGGTCGCACGGCTGTCTTCCACGCCTTGGGTGACGCCGTGGAACCGTTCGACGAGCGAAACGTTGCGGCCAACATTTTCACCCAGCCCGAGATTGCTCAGGTGGGTTGGAGTCAGTCCGATATCGAGGCGGGCACCATCCGTGGCACCATCCACAAGATCGCCCTCGAAGGAAACCCTCGCGCCAAGATGATGGGGCTGACCGACGGTTTCATCAAGCTGATTTCGACCACGACGTCGCGCACAGTGATTGGCGGCGTCGTTGTCGCGCCCAAGGCCTCAGAGCTCATCTTTCCG
>CAZPVE010000048.1:0-6726 GCA_964589925.1 uncultured Aurantimicrobium sp.
ACCTGTTCTGGTTCTTTGGACACCCCGAGGTGTACATCCTGGCGCTGCCCTTCTTCGGAGTCATTTCTGAGGTCATCCCGGTGTTCAGCCGCAAGCCGATCTTCGGATACAAGACTCTGGTCTACGCAACGCTCGCCATTGGTGCTCTGTCGATGACTGTGTGGGCTCACCACATGTACGTCACCGGCTCGGTTCTGCTGCCGTTCTTCGCGTTGTTGACCATGCTCATCGCGGTTCCCACCGGCGTGAAGATCTTCAACTGGATCGGTACCGTCTGGCGCGGATCAGTAACCTTCGAGACCCCGATGATGTTCTCGCTCGGGTTCGTGTTCAACTTCATCTTTGGTGGTCTGACCGGCATCATCCTGGCGTCGCCGCCGCTTGACTTCCACCTGTCTGACTCCTACTTCGTGGTTGCTCACTTCCACTACGTCATCGTCGGTGGTCTGGTCTTCGGTCTCTTCGCCGGCATTTACTTCTGGTGGCCCAAGTGGACCGGAAAGATGCTCAACGAGCGCCTGGGACAGTGGCACTTCTGGTTGTTCTTCGTTTCATTCAACGTGACCTTCTTGATCCAGCACTGGGTTGGTGTCATGGGCATGCCCCGTCGTTACGCGACCTACCTCCCTGAAGACGGCATCACGTGGATGAACCAGCTCTCCACTCTTGGATCGTTCCTCATGGCCGTCTCGCTCGTGCCCTGGTTGCTCAACATCTACATCACTGCTCGTTATGCACCCAAGGTGACCGTCAACGACCCGTGGGGCTATGGTCGCTCACTGGAGTGGGCTACCAGCTGCCCGCCTCCTCGCCACAATTTCACGTCGATTCCTCGCATTCGCAGCGAATCTCCCGCATTTGACCTCAACCACCCTGAGGCTGCTCCTGCCGGATACTCGTTGCCTGCTGCAGGCACCAAGGCTGTCGGAAAGGGTGCGTAACGCATGAAGGCAAATATTGGCATTCTGTGGCTTTTTGGAGCCTTCTTCGTCCTCGCTGACGTGGTCTACATCGTCTGGAACATCCTGGCAACGGGGCAGATTGAGATTGTTGGTTCTGTTGCCATTCTTCTCTCGGCCATCCTGGCCGGCTTCGTTGGCTTCTTCCTCAACATGGTCAACCGTTCCCAGGGCGGCATCTTGCTCCCCGAGGACCGCGACGCGGACATCGACGACGCTGACCCAGAGCTGGGTCACTTCAGTCCGTGGAGCTGGTGGCCTTTCCTGATTGGTCTGGCTTTGTTCCTAGTATTTCTGGGTCTCGCAGTTGGCTTCTGGATCTGCTTCATTGGTGTTCCGTTTGCTCTGATTGCCATCGTGGGCTGGACCTACGAGTACTACCGCGGTCGTTTCGGCCACTAGTCTTTCGCGCCTCACACAGACACAGACGTGAAGCCCCGGTTTTGCCGGGGCTTCAGTCGTTCCGTGGGTCTATCTGGTGCGAGCCGTGATGGTCGCGACGGAGCCGAGCCCTTGGGCTGTCTTGGGGTAGATCCGAACCTGGTAGCTTGTCCAGCGGCGCAGGCCGGTGAGCTTGGCGGTTCGGCGCGTGCTGACGCCGTCTTTGAAGGTGTACCACTTGGATGTGCCAACACGTCGGTAGGTGACCACGTAGTCGCTGATCACTCCACCGTTGGGGTTCGACGGTGCGCTCCACGCCAGTGTCAATGTCGTCGTTCCCCGCACGGAGAGTTTGAGGTTCCGGACTGCCGTTGGCTTTCCGGACGGTGTTGTCACCGTAAGAGTCGACGAAGGGCTGCTCGTCAGGTCTGGTGCAGATGAAATTGCGCTCACACGGAAGAGATATGAAGTGTTGGGCGCCAAACCAGACACGGTTGCGGTCTTGCCGGTCGAGACGCCGTCGTTGATTGTCGTCCATGTTGTGGAGAGTGCCGGGCGTACTTCGATCGAGTAGTCACTCACAGTCGCATTTCGTACTACCGAAGGCTGTTGCCAGCTGAGAACCGTGGAAGTTGCCGATTTCGAGGAAACAATGAGGTTGTACGGGCTCGAGAGTGTTGGTTCGGAGGCGAGAAGAAACGCAGTGTTCACGAGAAGATTCGGTGTTGTTGCCCGGGGCGTGGTGAGCCCGGAGACAATTCCCTGGAGTGAGCTTGAGGTTAGGGCATTCTTGACTTGCTCCGGGCTTGCGGCCGGGTTGGCACCCAAATAGAGCGCAGCAACCCCAGCAACATGGGGGGTCGCCATCGACGTTCCATCCATCGTGGTGGACGCATTGCTGTCCCGACGGGGGCTCGTGTAATACCAAGCGTTGAGGGAGGTGATGTTCACGCCGGGAGCAAAGAGCGAAACACAACTGCCGTAGTTTGACCACGAGGGGATAGATCGAGTGCTGTCCAAGGCCCCTACCGTAATTGCCGACGGTGCTGCCGCAGGCGCGGTGCCACATGCGTCTACTCCACTATTTCCGGCGGCGGCAACAACAGTAAGGCCTGCAGCGGTCGTGCGGGTCACAGCCGTCAGGAGAGAGGAACACGAGCTTTCAGATGTCGCGCAGTTACCTCCGAGGCTGAGATTCACAACGCCCGGTCGCCCGGTTGATTGATGCCGAGAGACCGCCCAATCCAAACCGGCGATGACCGTGCTTGCTTGGGTGTTCGCAACCAGTTGTCCAGAGCTGACGGTGGCGCATCCGAAAACTCGCACTGGAACGATGGTCACCTTCTTGGCTGCGCCGTAGGTTGAGCTCCCGATGGTCCCCGCGACGTGGGTGCCGTGTCCCCCTTCTTTTTGTGAGCCATATTGCGTCAGGCAATCGTCAGTGTAGGTGGGGTCGATCGTGGTTCCGTCGAGGCCGGTTGCAAAGTTCATGCCGGTTGAAACACGTCCGAAGAGTTCTGAGCCGGGGGACGAATACGTTCCGGTTCTGAGCCCTGTATCGATGACGTAGGCGTCAACTCCATCTCCGGCGTTCGACGGATACGAATAGCTGTTGTCCGGCGTCGGCGCGCTTTGATCGAGGACGTCGATACCCCACGTAGCCGGTGTTTGGGTGTCTGCCAACGAGAGCTGCATGTCCGGTTCAACGACAGCACCGGGAACCGCATGCAGCACGGTGCTGATTTCACCCGGGGTTAGATTTCCCGCAGCACCATGAATCGTTGCCGAGAATGTCGACGAGGGGGTGATTGCCAGGCTCTGGAGGGTCCTCGCCAGTTCGCCTTGTTCACTAGCCGGTACCTGGATGATCATGGGCTTTTCGAGCTCAGTCGCGGAAGCGTTATCAATCGCGAGGAACGACGCAGCAAAAGAAGCAATCGCCACCACAGCGATCGCCCCTAAGCGCCGAGAAAGCCTCATATGACTAGTCAAGCAGACTCCACCTGAGTAAATGGACCGAGGACATCCAAGATTCATCCAACGACTCCTGCGCGCCACCTGCGCGCGTTCTCACGAGGTAGGTAATCTTGCCCTCGTGACTGAAGAAACCCCCACTCCTGAAGCCTTGTATGCCGTTTTCCGTGAGCGTCGCGCTCAAGCCGTCACCATGCCGCAAGGCAACCTCGCACTGCTCAACACGAGCTGGTTTTATGGCGCTGCTGGTGAGTGGGAGAGCGTCTGGGGCGCTGGCGGCGAGTGGGCCGCTGCCCCGGCTGGCGAAAAGGGCGTTCTAGCGAAAGCGACTGCTGCCGACGGTGTCACCATCGATGGTGCGCTTCTCGACGGCGAGACTTTTGTGCACGCTAAGAACTCCGAGACCCCTTCGAGCGTTTCGTTTGCCGACGGCAAGACCGGCACGGTGATCGTCAACGAAGAGGGCGTCTATGCTCTCCGCGTGTGGGATGCCCAGTCCGACGACATTCTCAACTTTGGGGGCATCGACGCCTACGGCTACAACCCGGCGTGGGTTATCAACGCAAAGTTCATCCCCATTGAAGGTGGCAAGGCCGTTGGCGTGGAGCACCTCAAGGACGAGGGCAATGCACGCGAAAAAACCATCCCTGGAGACATTGTCTTTACGCACGAAGGCACGGAGTACACCATCGCTGCCTTCGTCGAGGGTCGCGCGCTGATGCTCGTCTTCTCAGACGCCACGAACGGTAACGAGACCTACAGCGTCGGCCGCTTCCTGCTGTGTGCCCCGAACCCCGACGGCACCATCACACTAGATTTCAACCGGGCCTTCCTGCCTCCGTGTGCGTTTAGCTACAACTTCAACTGCCCGATTCCGCCGGAGCAAAACCGCTTCCCGTTCAAGGTTGAAGCCGGAGAAAAGAACGTACTCGCCAAGTCTGGCGAGCTGCTCCACTAGTCCCGTGCGGTTGGGGCAGCAGGACGCCTGCCTCGCGTGGGTCGCTCGGCGGAGTATCCGCGTCGGTTGAGCGAGTTTCTCGTGTCTGCGGTTTGAATGTCGCCGATCACGGCTCGAACTGCTGCCGCGAAGTGTTCGTGGGATGCCCGGTACAAGTCGCTGCTTTCGCTGCCTGTGGCGGTGAACTGGGCATGGGCGTGTGCGTGCAGTGGCTCGAGCGTCACCCCCGGCAGTGTCGCGGAGAGAAGAAGAACATCCATAAGGTCAGCCCACGTTGAGGTGGTGGTGATCCAGGATCCGGTGAGCCACTCGCTTACCGACGCATCGCCTGCGCTAGTCAGGCGATAGAGCGGAAGCCCGTCGTCCGTCTCCCCGGCACGAGCCACGAGCCCATCGCGAACAGCCCGATCCAGCGTGCTGTAGATCTGGCCGACATTCGTCGTTGCGCGGTGGGGGAGCCGAGAACTTAGCTCAGAGTGCAGTTGAAGGCCGTAGGCCGGACCCAAACTGAGGATGGCGGTGAGGGCCGCAGCCACACTCATCGTTCACCTCCGGCCATAGAACTAGTCTACTGAGTATGCCGTTAGCTGAAAATCCGCTGAACGTAGCGAATCCCCGGCTTGTCGCAGCGCCGGGGTTAATGTCACACTAAAGCGCACGTCACGAACAGGCCGTTGGGGAAGACGCACCTGATTCGAAGAGGACGTGACATGAAAAAACAGGCAACAGGCGTATTTGTTGTGCATTCGGCACCGCGCGCGCTGTGTTCACACATTGAATGGGCGGTAAACGCTCTCGTTGGCGTGCCTCTCAAGTACCGCTGGAAGCCTCAGCCCCTGGATTCCGAGCTAGTGCGCGTCGACGTGTTCTGGAGCGCTCCAGAAGGCACAGGGGCCCGCATAGCCTCGGAATTACGTGGCTGGGAGCAGATGCGGTTTGAGGTGATTGAAGACCCGTCGTCGGGGTCGCTTGGAGCCCGATATGCCCACACGCCAGGTCTGGGACTTCACACGGTGGCTATCGACGCCGCAGGCAGCGCGATGCTCTCGGAAATTCAGCTCGAAGGCCTCATGACGCCTGGGCAGGATGCGCTAACCATGCGGTCAGCGATGGATGCGCTCCTCGGCGGCCCGTGGGACCGCGAACTGGAGCCGTTCCGGGCAGCAGCCTTCGACGGCAGCATTGCTCTGCTGCACGGCGTGGGCTAAAGCGCTCTAGGCCTCGTAGGTGCGGAACGCGGCAACCGCGTTGTGTCCACCGAAGCCGAACGAGTTGCTAATTGCAACACCCGAACCGAGCTCGCGAGGCGTCGTGACGACATCCACCTTGATCTCGGGGTCGGGGTTCTCCAGGTTGATGGTGGGCGGAGCCGTGTGGCTGTGCAGTGCCAGAACGGTGAACACTGCCTCGATCGCACCGGCGCCACCCAGAAGGTGACCGGTTGATGCCTTGGTGGCCGAGACGGGGATGTGGTCGAGTTTTTCGCCAAAGACACGACGTAGCGCAGCGTATTCGGCGACGTCACCGACAGGCGTGCTGGTGGCGTGAGCGTTGATGTGGATGACCTCGTCAATGCTGGCTCCGGTCACAGCAAGCGCCTCGAGAACGGCACGAGCGGCTCCCGAACCCTCAGGGTCTGGAGCGGTGATGTGGTACGCGTCAGAGGTGACAGCGCCACCGATAACCTCGGCGTAGATCTTTGCGCCGCGAGACAAAGCGTGCTCTTCGGTCTCGAGGACGAGGGCAGCAGCGCCCTCACCGAGCACGAAGCCGTCGCGGTCAACGTCGTAGGGACGCGACGCAGCTGCAGGGTCGTCGTTGCGCTTGCTCAGAGCCTGCATGGCGGCGAATGACGCGATCGGCAGGGGGTGCACCGCGGCCTCAGAGCCACCCGCGATGATGACATCGGCGTAGCCGGCCTGCAGGTGGTTGTAGGCGTTGGCGATGGACTCGGTACTTGACGCACACGCCGAAACAACAGTGCGGATGCCCGCCCGAGCGTGCAGGTCCATGCCCACTGCGGCTCCTGGGCCGTTCGGCATCAGCATGGGAACGGTCATGGGCATCACGCGACGGGGGCCCTTTTCACGTAGGTCTTCCCAAGCGTCGACAAGAGTCCAGATGCCACCGATTCCGGTGGCCCAGTCGACGGCCAGACGGCCCGGGTCGACATCGGGTGAGCCCGCGTCGGCAAAAGCCTCGCGCCCGGCAATCAGTGCGTACTGGCTCGAGGGGTCAAGACGCTTGGTCTCGACGCGCTCGAGAACCTCGCCCGGAGCCACGGCAACCTGAGCGGCGAAAGTAACAGGAAGGTCGTACTTGGCAACCCATTCAGCCTCAATCGTGCGTGCGCCTGTCTTGCCAGCCAGGAGCGCTGCCCAGGTGTCAGGTGCATTGCCGGCAAGGGGAGAGAAGGCACCGATGCCGGTGACAACAATCTTCTTGAGTGCCATG
>CAZPVE010000049.1:0-6704 GCA_964589925.1 uncultured Aurantimicrobium sp.
GGCCAAAAGCGCGTGGGATTCCCCCGAGAACAAAACCTTCTCGACAAGGTCTTCTTCGGAAAAGCCCGCCGTAAGAGCCTGCTCGGCGAACCGGGCGCAGTATTCCCCGAAGGCGAGCTGGTCGAGCACGATGCTGACCTTGCTGGCTTCAGCGAGGCGTGACGCGTCGAGCACCAGACCGTCAGAGACGTCCATTGCCGAGGTCGCGCCGGCCTGCGCGGCCAGAACTCCCGCGGCAATCGGCGGGCGTGGGGCAACTTGAGCCAACACGAGGGGGGCCACCGACGCATCATCTTTTCGGCCGACGAAGAGCAAGTCGAGCCCCATACCGGCAAGGCCGAGTTCACCACAGACAGCGACGACGTCACCCACACGAGCTCCCGAGCGGGTCACGGGGGTGCGTGACTCAAGATCGCCGAAGGCAGTCACGTTGAGGGTGAGGGCAGGTGCCGACGAGAGGTCTCCGCCAACGACGCCACAGCCGGGAGCGAGCTCTTCGCAGGCAGCACGAAGACCATCCGCGATGCCTTCGAGAACCGAGATATTCGTCTCAACCGGCGCACCGAGAGCAACGACCAAGGCGGTCGGCTTGGCGCCCATGGCAGCCACATCGGCCAGGTTGACCGCGGCGATTTTGAAACCGATGGCAAACGGGCTCGACCACTCCTGCCGAAAGTCAGGGCCCTCGACCATCATGTCGGTGGTCACCACAAACCGGCCATCCGGAGCGGCAATCACGGCCGCGTCATCACCGGGTCCAAGAAGTGTGTGGGCAGATTCCGGCAAGCGGGGAAAAATGCGGGCCAGAACATCCGACTCGGCCATTTCAGCCAGAGTCACATCATTCTCAGAGTCAGCAGTCACCTCTCCACGCTAGCCTGAAAGGGATGAAACTTCGCGCGCTCGCACCTCTGGCTTTGGCCGGCATTCTTGTGCTGTCCGGATGCGCGGCAGCAGTGCCCATGACGAGTGCGAAAGATGCCAACAACCCGGGATGCGCCACAGTCACCGTGCGCCTGCCCGACGCCGTCGCGGGCCTCAAGGAGCGCGATACGAATGCGCAGGCCACCGGCGCGTGGGGCACGCCCGCGGCCGTGCTCTTGCACTGCGGCGTTGCGGTTCCGGGCCCGACCACCCTGCCCTGTGTCGAGGTCAACGGCGTTGACTGGATCGAAGATGACGCACAGAAGCCGCTCTATCGTTACACCACCTTCGGGCGCACGCCCGCTGTCGAGGTCGTAGTCGATTCGAACAAAGTCAGCGGCACCACAACTCTGGTTGATCTGGCCGGAACCTTGTCTCAGATTCCTGCCACCGCTCACTGCACTGACCTGAGCGACGTTTTCAAGGGCTAGTTCCGCAGCTAAGCGCCCCGCCTCTTCGGGCCGGGTTATCCGCGGCGTGCAAGCGCCACATCGATGAGTTCATCGATGAGCGCGGAGTACCCCAGCCCACTGGCCTGCCAGCACTGCGGAAACATTGAGATGGGCGTGAAGCCCGGCATGGTGTTGATCTCGTTGAAAACGAAACCATTGTCGGTCAGGAAGAAATCAACGCGCGAGAGGCCGGCTCCCCCGATCGCTTCGAAGGCTCGAATCGACAGCGCTTGCAATTCAGCAAGTTCGGCCGGGCTGATGTCGGCAGGGCAAACGGTGGAAACCCCGGCGCCGTCGAGATACTTGGCCTCGAAGTCATAGAAGCCCGAACCTTCAATCACGATCTCACCAGCGACGGATGCTCGCGCCGGCTCCCCCGGGCGCCCTTGCAACACGGCACACTCAATCTCACGGCCCACGATGGTGATTTCGATGAGAACTCGGTCGTCTTCGGCGAAGGCCTTGGTCAAAGCGGTGGGTAGAGCATCCCAGCTCTCAACCTTGCTCACCCCCACGCTGGACCCCGCGCGAGATGGCTTCACAAACAGCGGCAACGGCATCTGCTCGAGAACAGCACGAACAGCCTGAGGCTTGGAGAGCCACTCCTCGCGAGCAATGGTGCGCCAGGGCGCGACCGCGATACCCGCACGCTCCACGATGGTCTTGGTGAAGTGCTTGTCCATGCCCAGGCTCGAAGCGAGCACCCCGCAACCCACGTAGGGCAGACCCAGAAGCTCGAGCATGCCCTGAAGAGTGCCATCCTCACCGAAGGGTCCATGCACAATCGGGAATACGATGTCGACCGCTCCGAGCGAGCGCGTTGCTCCCCCTTCAGTGACGTGGAGCTCGCGCGATCCGACCCGGTCGGGCCAGACGATGCGTGTGCCGTTGTCGTCGACTTCGGGAAGGGCACCCGCGTCTAGGCGGTAGGTCGAAACATCAGCGGTCGCCAGTGTGAACGCGCCCTCACGAGTGATACCAATCGGGATGACGTCATACCGCGACGAGTCAATCGCCTCGAGAACCCCGCGAGCGGTGGCGCAGCTAATCGAATGTTCGCTTGATCGCCCGCCAAAGAGAACCGCGACTACGAGCTTGGAGGTCATCGGAGGCCCTTTCGCCTTGTGGCTCATCGGTGTCAGTCAGGTGAGGAGCAATATCCCTGGGATCGAGCGTACCGGCGAGCACCTGGCTCACCTGCTCAACGATGGGCATATCGACGTCTTTGGTCTTTGCCAGGGCAAGAATCGGGGCTACCGAAGCCAGCCCCTCGGCGGTCTGCTTCATCTGCTTGACGACATCCGTGAGGCTATATCCCTCACCGAGCAGTCGGCCCGCAGAATTGTTGCGAGACAGTGGCGACGAACAGGTCGCGATGAGGTCACCGAGGCCCGCGAGGCCCGAAAGAGTGTCGGCTTCGGCGCCGTAGGCAACCGCGAAGTCGGTGATTTCAGCCAAGCCACGGGTGATGATGGATGCCCGCGTGTTGTGCCCGTATCCGGCTCCTTCGACGATTCCCACAGCGACGGCGATGAGGTTTTTGAGCACGCCACCGAACTCGGTGCCGATGACATCGTTGTTGATGAAACAACGGAAATAAGGGTTTGTCGCCGTGATGGCAACGGTTTGAGCCGTCTCGATGTCTCGGCTCGCGACAACGGCAGCGGTGGGCTGGCCCTTCGCAATTTCGAGGGCAAGGTTGGGACCGCTGATAACCGCGATGAGATCGGGATCAATGTCGAGCTCTTCAGCGATGACCTCGCTCATGCGCTGACCGGTCTTCTTTTCGACGCCCTTCATCAGGCTGACAACGATCGTCTTCGACCCGATGTGCGGAGCCAAGGCAACAAGAACTTCGCGAAGCGATTGGCTGGGCACCGAGAGGTAGACCTGTTCGGCTCCCTTGACCGCTTGGGCGAGATTGCTCGTTGCCGTGATGGTGCCCGGCAGTCGAATGCCGCGGAGATAGTCGCTGTTGCGGTGGGTGGTCGTGATCTCATCGGCGAGTTCGTCGCGGCGTGCCCACATCTTGACGTAGTTTCCGCCGTCGGCAAGCACCTTGGCGAAAGTCGTGCCCCAGCTGCCGGAACCGATGATCGCCACATGGCGGGCCGGAGGCGTGATCTCTGAGCGGCTCAAAACTTTCCCGTTTCACTTTGGTTGTGCTGCGAGGGGTCCCAGCGCTCGGCCGGGGCTTTCTCGCCTCGCAAGTCTTCCAGCAAAGCCGTGATGGCGTCCATTACCTTCGTCGTCGCAGCGGAAAGAAGCTTGGAATCCAGTGGCTTGCCGGCGAATTCACTGAGGTCAACCGGGTCGCCCACCTTGACGTGAACATCGTGACGGGGGAAAAAGTTGATCTTCTTGGAGTAACGAGCCATGACGGCCTGGGTTCCCCAGTGCGCGACCGGCACGATGGGGATGTTCAGCTCGAGAGCGAGGCGAACGGCCCCGGACTTGCCACGCATCGGCCACAGGTCGGGATCGCGGGTGAGGGACCCCTCGGGGTACACGATGACCGCGCGACCCTTCTTGACGAGTTCCTTGGCAGCGTTGAGCGACTGGGCGCTCTTGGTAGAGCCTCCGCGCTCCACCGGGATTTGGCCTGAAACACGAAGCAGCCAGCCAAGAACGGGGATGCGCAAAATACTGGCCTTCGCCATAAAGCGAGGTGCCCGCCCCAGGTACCAGACGGCAACACCCATTACCACCGGGTCGATGTTGGAGTAGTGATTCGGTGCGATGACAACGGCACCCTGGCGAGGCATCTTTTCGCGGTCGTGCAAGCGGAAACGCACCATCAACCCCATGATGGGGAGGGCAAAAATGGCGAAAGCCCAGAAGATGCTCGGGCGGCTGCGTTCACTCATGACGACGCTTAGTTCTCGATCGTGAAGTCTGCGCCGAGAAGTTCCAGCTTGGTAATGAAGTTTTCGTAGCCACGCGCGATGATGCCCACGTTGCTGACGCGGGACGTTCCGTGCGCGGTCAGCGCCGCAATGAGGTGCGAGAAGCCACCGCGCAGGTCGGGAACCTCAATATCGGCCCCGTGCAGCTCCGTTGGGCCCGAGATGACAGCCGAGTGCAAGAAGTTGCGCTGACCGAAACGGCAGGCGTGTGAACCCAAGCACTCGCTGTGGAGCTGGATGTTGGCCCCCATCTTGACGAGCGCTTCGACGAATCCGAAGCGCTGCTCATAGACGGTTTCGTGAACAATCGAAACACCCGTTGCCTTGGTGAGAGCAACAACGAGTGGTTGCTGCCAGTCCGTCATGAAGCCGGGGTGCACATCCGTCTCGATAACGACGGGTTTGAGCTCGCCGCCCGGGTGGTAGAACCGAATCCCGTCGTCTTTGACCTCGAAGGCACCGCCCACGCGACGAAAAACGTTCAGGAATGCCGTCATCTCTGGCTGGCGTGCTCCGCCGCAGAAGACGTCACCGCCGGTGGCCAGGGCGGCGGAAGCCCAGCTCGCTGCCTCGTTGCGGTCGAACAGCGCGCGGTGTTCGTAACCGGTGAGCTTGTCGACACCCTCGATGCGAATCACGCGGTCGGTGTCGACGGCGATGATGGCACCCATCTTTTGGAGGATGTTGATGAGATCCATGATTTCTGGCTCGATGGCCGCGCCCGAGAGCTCGGTCTTTCCCTTGGCGCGCACCGCCGTCAGGAGAACCTGCTCGGTGGCACCGACGCTCGGGTACGGCAGCTCGATCTTGGTTCCAAAGAGACCCTCTGGCGCCGACATCCGGATGCCCGACGGAAGCTTGTCGATAACGGCACCAAAGCGGCCCAGAACGTCGAGGTGGTAGTCAATGGGGCGGTCACCGATGCGGCATCCGCCGAGGTCGGGGATGAAGGCCTCACCGAGCTGGTGGAGCAATGGCCCGCAGAACAAGATTGGGATGCGGCTGGCGCCGGCGTGAGCATCGATGTCAACCATGTGGGCCGACTTCACCGCGCTCGGGTCGAAGACGAGCGAACCCGGCTCGTCGCCCTCGGTCACCGAAACACCGTGAACCTGCAGGAGCCCACGGACGGTCTGAACATCAGAGATGTTCGGAACATCACGAAGGATGCTGGGGGTTTCACCCAGGAGCGTGGCGACCATGGCCTTGGTCACCAAGTTCTTGGCTCCCTTGATTTCGATGCGACCGGTCAGGGGTCGTCCGCCGCGAATCGTGATGGTGTTGGCGTCCAGGCCTACCTTGGCACCCGCATTGCGGGCGTCGTTCTCAAGTGCGGTCATGACTGGTGCCTCGCCGGGATTGTCTGGGGCAGCCACGACGGACGTCGCGCTTCGAAGTCGGTGATGGCCTGCTCATCACGGAGGGTTAGCGCAATGTCGTCAAGGCCCTCGAGCAAACGCCACTTGATGTAGGGGTCGACATCGAACGAGACCGTGATGTCACCGAGAGCGGCCGTTTGACTTGGCAGGTCGACCGTCATCTCGACGCCCGGGTTGGCCTCGAGTGCCTGCCACAGGGTTTCACAATCCGCCTCGCTGATGACACCGGTCAACAGACCCTGCTTTCCGGAGTTACCGCGGAAAATGTCGGCAAATTTGGGGCTCAAGACGACATCGAATCCAAAGTCACGAAGTGCCCACACGGCGTGCTCACGCGACGAACCGGTTCCGAAGTCGGCTCCGGCAACAAGGATCTTAGGATTCGCATAGGCCGGCTGGTTGAGCACGAACTCCGGGTCGTTGCGCCAGTTTGCGAACAGGGCGTCGTCGAAGCCCGTCTTGGTGACGCGCTTGAGGTAAACGGCTGGAATGATCTGGTCGGTGTCGACGGCGCTGCGACGCAGCGGAACCGCCACGCCAGAGACAACAGAAATCTTGTCCACGATTAGACCTCGCCTTCCAGGTCAGAGGGGCTCGACAGCGTGCCGCGCACGGCGGTTGCTGCGGCCACGAGCGGCGAAACGAGGTGTGTGCGACCACCCTTGCCCTGACGGCCCTCGAAGTTGCGGTTACTGGTGGATGCGCAACGCTCCCCGGGCGCAAGTTGGTCGGGATTCATGCCCAGACACATCGAGCAGCCAGCGAAACGCCACTCGGCGCCGAACTCTTCAAAGATCTTGTCCAGGCCTTCCGCCTCAGCCTCAAGACGAACGCGAGCCGAACCAGGCACAACCATGACACGAACACCATCGGCCTTCTTGCGGCCTTTGACGATGGATGCAAACTGACGCAGGTCTTCGATACGAGAGTTGGTGCAGGAGCCCATGAACACGGCGTCAACAGGAATCTGCTTGAGTGGGGTTCCTGGAGTGAGATCCATGTACTCGAGAGCTCGTTCAGCCGCTGCACGCTCAGCCGCATCG
>CAZPVE010000050.1:0-6659 GCA_964589925.1 uncultured Aurantimicrobium sp.
GTAGCTCACAGCCAGAGCAATTTCACCTCCGTGCGTCAGCGAGGCGTTCAACCCACGGGAGCGCAAGCGTTCGGCCAGATCAATGAGCATGGGTTCCGCGTCCCGCACCTGGTCGTCTGCGGGGGCAGACCCTTCCCCGAGCAGAATCTCGGCGAGCGCCTTGGCTCCGTAATCAAGGCGGTCGAGCTCGATCTCTTCGGGCGTAAAGCACGTCAACAGGTCAATGCTGCGGCGCGCCCGTGTCATTGCAACCGCCAGAAGTCGCTCGCCGCCATAACGACTCAGCGATCCAAACTCTGACAACAGACGTCCGTGCGGCGTGCGTCCGAAACCAAGAGAGAAGATGATGCGGTCGCGACTTTCAGCCGAGGCCTGATCCAGGGTCAGCACGCTAAACGGTTCAGGCGTTTCGCGGGACATCCAAGTGGCAAAGTCGTTGTTGCGAGCCATCTCATCGAGAACCGCCTGCTCAACGGCCGCGGCGTGTTTGATGCTGGCGGTGATGACCATCAGAGACTCACGAGCACGCTTGGCCGCGTGAGCGAGCACCAGCTCGACTACCTTGCGAACCTCGGTCTCGGTTGTCTCGACGAGTCCACTCGAAGGATCGGGAATTCCCGTCGCGGTGGGTAGGTGGTGGACGTTGAGGGCCTTGTAGCCGAGGAAGGTTCCGGCCCACGGCACGAAAGAAATTCGCTCGCCGTAGAAGCGCTTGTTAATGACATTGGTGAGGTCTTCGCCGCCAGCCCGGTAGCTGCGGGTGAGCTCAAGAATGGGCAGGATGTCAGCCAATTCGGTGAGGGCCGACTTATTACTCATCAAGGCCGTGGGGTCAATAATTCCCGTGCTGTACTTGGCCTCCGGTCCGCCCTTATCGAGTGCGGCAGTGCTGATGTCAAACGGCGTCGGGTTCTGAGTGACGGGATCGCCGACTGCCACGATTTGGGATCCCCGCTTGATGGCTCCTGCGTTCTCCGCGACGGTGGTCGAACCGGCATCCACCAAAATAACGACGTCGAAGGTGACTTCAGCGGGAATCTGATGGACCTCGTACGGCGAGCACATCCAAACCGGAGCGAGAGCCTTCGTGATGCTGGGGGCAGCCGCAACGAGCGTCTCGGGGCTCAGCCGATCGGCTCGGAGCACCTGGCGCAGGCGCTCCGATTCGCTGGGGAAATCAACGAGCGCAATCTTCCAAATCTCCGCGAGCTTGGCTGCCAGCAAGGGCGCATTTGCCGAGGAGTGAGCCTCGTCGACAAGACGGAAATCATTCTCGAGCCGATCAAGGATGGAGGTATCCGCACTCAGCAGAGCCTGATCACCGGCGAGCATGCCCTCGAGAACCGACTGCCACCAGGCGAGCTCAAGCTCGTTCGCAACGAGGTTCTCTGGAACGTGACGAGAAGACAGATCGGCCAAGAGCTCGGACAGGTTCAGCTCCCGCAGCTCCGCCAAAATCGTGGTGCGCTCCTGGAGATTTGCCAAGACCTCCGACTCCGCCGCGAGGTCGGACACGATCCGGGTGAGCGCCGAGATGGGCAAGGACGTGAGCTCCGGCTGCGGGTTGCCCTTTTGCAGTGCACGATCGAGCGTCGCCATGTCTTCGATGGCCCGCTGGTAGGCCACCGAAAGGTCGGCTACTCCCGTGGGAACTTGAGGCGCAGCCCCCGAAACCACGTAGCGCTGCCACAGGATGCGCTGCTCCTGAATCTTGGTGAGCGAGGTGTGCATGTCACTGACACTGGCTCCCGGACGAACATACTCTTGAGCAAGCTTGCGCAAACGACGGCGATTGGCGCCCGACATCTCGCCACCACGTCGACTGCCCGTTGCCGCAATCAGCTCCGTGAGCGAGCGGTCGTACACATCAGGCACAAACTTGTCGAGGGTTTCGCGAATGTCCCCCAGAAGGCGAATGTAGATTCCGAGCTCCGTCAGGTTTTCGAAGGCTCGCATGCTGGTTTGGCCAATGACCTCATCGGCCCGCTCGAGCAGTCGCGGCAGCTCTGTGGAGTGCAGACGCTTAGCAACATCGTGGGTTGCGGTGGCTTCGGCTGGGTTCTCGAATGTGACTCCGTACCACGGGGAATCATCCGGGCCGTATTTGAACTCACCGAGGGTCGCCGCCTGAATGAGGCTCGCGGCGGCCTCCCGTCGCTTGGTGGCGAGCACCTCAATGGCGCGACGCGGCAGTCGCGCGGTGGTCGCGGGAGGCTCGGGCAGCAAGGCGAGGGCGGAAAGCTGTTCCAGCGCATCGAGAACGGACACTCCGAGAACTGCATCCTGGCGACCGAGTGCGTCACGGTAGTCGAGAAGCACTTTGCGCAGTCGAATGAGGGACTCATCTACCTCAGTGACATTGGGCCGGGAGGCTTTCTCGTTGCGGGTAATGGCGGCAAGAACATCCCGGCGAAGCGTGCGCGGGGAAACAAGCAGTCCGCCGAGGCCCATCGCCCGCACTCGGTGGGACATGATGTCGAGCCGAGCGCGGCGCGCTCCCACCACGAGAACGCGCTTGTTCGCAGCGACGAGTGCTCCGACCGCGTTGAGAACCGACTGGGTTGCCCCGGTGCCGGGCAGAGTGTGCAGAACGAGCGAGTTGCCGGCCACTATCTCAGCCACGACCTGCTCTTGTTCCGCGTCCGCATCGAACAAGAGCGAATCGGTTGCTGGCGGCCGCACGTCCTGGGCCGTCGCCGTTACATCAACACGCGAGTCGTACAGTTTGGCCCGAGCAGAAGCATTCCCGGCGAGAGCATCAAGGACGGGGTGAGTGAGGTCGATGGCATCGACCAACATGCCCGCCTTCACATCAGCGAACGAGGATGCAACCAGTCGCGTCTCCACCTGGAAACCCTCAACGTGGCTGAGCAGACCCTTGAGGCGATCCATCACGGGCTGAGGCGTGAAGGTTCCTCCCACCGACGCCAGGCTGACAAACGAGGATGCGCCGAGGGCAACGTGGAACTGTTCCTCGAGCAGCTTGGCGAGCTGCGGGTTGAGCGTGGCTTGACCCACCAGGGTCAACTCAAAGTCGCGACCGACCCGTCGCAAACGCAGAGGGCGGAGCAGAATCGGTGCACAAAATTCTTCGTCTTCGAAAGTCCAGGTCGCGATACCGACGGCCAAGTGCATGGCATCGATGCCACGCGTTGTGCGCAGCTCGTTGACTTTGATTTCGATGGCACTAGCCGCCAGGCGCGCATTCCGCAGTGCAAATTCTTCTCGGAACAGGTGCTCAAGGCGCGTCGGTTGTCCCGACAAGAAGCGAGGGATTCCGCCCGGGTGGGCAGCCGTGACGTCAATTCGCGTGCGAGGACTGTCGACAAACTTGATCAGCGGTGAGACTCCGCCGAGGCTTCGAATCTCTTGGCGCCAACCGTCGCGCTTGGGCTCAGCGAAGTTTGACGAGGTGAACGTGGTCAACCCCACCGAGAGGTGATCGACAGCGGCTGGGTTGGAGACGCCGTCAGAAAGTGCGGGAGCGTCGAGGCCGGAGGATTCATCCTGCGGGGGGATAAATCCCTCACCAAAATCCGGGTCGAGAGGCACGTGAAAACCCTATGCGGGTCGCGGGTGGAACACCGGGAATGACGCGGGTTTTCGCCCTTTTGTCAGGCAGCGAGGGTGCCCCTGGAGGGACTCGAACCCCCAACCCTTTCCTTAGGACGGAACTGCTCTTCCATTGAGCTACAGAGGCGTGGTGGTTCTAGTCTACGGTCGCTCCTAGGCGGCGCTTGAGGCTTCAATGGTGGCCGCGGGAGCCAAGAAGTCTTCCCATTCCTGTTGGCGACGATCCGCCCCCAGAGCGAACCAGGCCGCACCTACTGGCATCTTGGGCGTTGTCCGCAGGCGCCATCCCATTTCTTGCGGGGTGCGATCGCTCTTGACGTTGTTGCAACGGAAGCAACAGGCAACCAGGTTCTCCCAGGAGTCAGCCCCACCTCGAGACCGGGGTAAAACGTGATCGATGGTGTTTGCTGGTGCCGAGCAATATGCGCAGCGGTTGGCATCTCGGCGAAGAACCGCACGACGGGTCACCGGGATGCGCCGCACATACGGGACCTTGACGTAGCGCTGGAGCAAGATGACTGACGGACGGTCAAAGGCGCCGTTCTCCGCAAGCACAGGATGCTCGACATCGGCCTTGACGACGGTGGCTTTGTTATTCATGACGAGCATGAGCGCCCGCCGAAAAGACACCACGGCGAGTGGCTCGAATCCGGCGTTAAGAACGAGAGTGCGCATACGAAGGGGCTCCTTGGGCTGAACCTGCATGGCGTGCAGGTGGCGACAGTGTGATTTCGCATCCGGCGGGCGCTGTCTCAGGCAACAAAAAACGCACCGCTCCAGAGAGACGGTGCGTATGCGCACGAAAAACAACGGATGTTGCCGGTTGGCGACGAACGCGTATGAGTTCGTCGTACCTGCGTTGCTGTGACCCGGGGGCCAGGCGCACAGGAGCATCCATGGTGTGGATTCTGCTGTGGTGCAACACGGGAACTCCCTACATCGGCAGGATGCTTGGACTCACGCTAACCCACGGCAGATGAATTCACCCCGTGGCGACACGCCCAGTAACCCAAGCTTTACCCACGCGGTTTGCCCGGCCCCCGTGGGAACGGCTACTCGACGCTAATGAAAACGTGGATGGCCACATCCTGCGCGATGACAACTTTGTTTTCGCCGCATTCGAGGTGGACCGTGAGTGCGCCCGTGGGACGCGATGCCGCAACCGACGCTCCAGGAATGGCGCCGATTTTGTGCAACAGGGCGAGGTTCGCGACGTCGGATTGCAGCGGTTCGCCCATGCGGCGCACGACACCCCGAATGACGGTGCCATCTTTGGGAGTGACCCGGTCGAGGCTAATCACACCTTGATCAAATGACTCGGCTGCGGGGCGGCCCAGCTCAGCCAAGCCCGGAATGGGGTTGCCATAAGGCGATTCGGTCGGTTCGCCCAGGAGCGTGAGAATCTTTGCTTCAACGTGATCGCTCATCACGTGTTCCCAGCGGCAGGCCTCTTCGTGAACCGCCTCCCACTCCAGCCCGATGACGTCGGCAAGCAGGCGTTCGGCAATGCGGTGCTTGCGCATGACATGCACGGCGGATGCGCGACCGGCGTCCGTGAGGTGCAATGTCCGGTCGTCCCCCACGGTGACCAAGCCATCGCGCTCCATTCGGGCAACGGTTTGCGAAACGGTCGGACCCGAGTGACCCAGTCGATCCGCGATGCGGGCGCGCATCGGAACAAAACCTTCTTCTTCGAGTTCCAGAATTGTGCGCAGGTACATCTCCGTCGTGTCGATCAGATCAGTCATGCCTATGCGCTTTCACTCGAAACAGCGCGCCCCGCCAGCAGGGCCACCGGTCGCAAGTTTAGCGGTGGGTGGGCATTGTCAGGGGCCGGGCCGCCAGTCGCGCCTCGGTAGAATTTGCACATGGCCGACATCACAATCCCTGCTCACCTTTTGCCCGCTGACGGACGATTCGGCTGCGGCCCTTCGAAGGTTCGCCCCGAACAGGTTGCCGCCCTCGCTGGCCCTGGTTCAGCGCTTCTCGGCACTTCTCACCGTCAGGCTCCTGTCAAGAACTTGGTTGGTCGCGTTCGCTCGGGTCTGGCTGACCTCTTCCAAATTCCTGACGGCTATGAAGTTTTGCTGGCCAACGGCGGGTCGACCGCGTTCTGGGATTCGGCGGCATTCTCGCTCATCGAAAATCGCAGCGAAAACCTCGTGTTCGGTGAGTTCGGTGGCAAGTTTGCTGCAGCCGCCAAAACCCCGTTCCTGGAGGCTCCCCTCGTTATCGACGCTCCGGGTGGTTCGCGCAGCGAGGTTGTCGTCACTGAAGGCATCGATGTCTACGCCTGGCCCCACAACGAAACGTCGACCGGCGTCATGGCCCCGGTCAAGCGCGTTCACGGCGATTCTGGTGCGCTGACTGTCATCGATGCCACGAGTGCTGCCGGTGGCGTGAAGTTCGATGCCGCCGAGGCCGACGTCTACTACTTCGCACCGCAGAAAAACTTTGCCTCGGATGGCGGCCTCTGGTTCGCACTTTTCTCGCCCGCCGCTATCGAGCGCGTCGAGCGCGTCGCGGCATCCGGGCGCTACATCCCCGAATTCCTCAGCCTGAAGAACGCGATCGACAACTCGCGTCTCGAGCAGACCCTGAACACCCCCGCGGTAGGCACCCTGGTCATGATGGAAAGCCAGATCGACTGGATGAACAACAACGGCGGCCTCAGCTGGGCCGATGCGCGCACCAAGGAGAGCTCGTCGGCGCTCTACGACTGGGCCGAAAAGACCTCCTACGCGACTCCGTTCGTGACCAATCCCGACCACCGATCGCAGGTTGTTGCCACGATCGACTTCGATGACAGCATCGACGCCGCAGCGATTGCCAAGGTTCTGCGTGCAAACGGTGTCGTCGACACTGAGCCCTACCGCAAGCTCGGTCGCAACCAGCTGCGCGTGGCCACCTTCACCGCCATCGAGCCGGATGATGTTCGCGCCCTGATTGGCTGCATCGAATACGTGGTCGAGAACCTCTCGGCATAACGCCTTAACGAGTGTGGCCCCGCATCGCTGCGGGGCCACACTTTTTGTTTGGTGAGGGCGGCTAGGCCTTCTTGGCTGCGCGAACAGCCACGATGCCAA
>CAZPVE010000051.1:0-6592 GCA_964589925.1 uncultured Aurantimicrobium sp.
CTCGACGAGCAGGTCGGTCAGCTCGGTGTTCGCGAACTTGTGCTTCTTGAAGTACTCGCTCACGCCGGCCAAGAATTCCTTCTCGCCGACCCACGCGCTGAGCTGCTTGAGAACGGAAGCTCCCTTGGCGTAGGTGATGCCGTCGAAGTTGACGCGCACCGAGTCGAGGTCAGGGATCTCGGCGACAATCGGGTGCGTCGAAGGCAGCTGGTCTTGACGGTATGCCCAGCTCTTCTCCATGGCAGCGAACGTCGTCCAAGCTTCGGTCCACTCGGTGGCCTCAGCGCAAGAAAGAGCGGCCGCGTACTCGGCAAACGACTCATTGAGCCACAGATCGTTCCACCAGCGCATGGTGACGAGGTCGCCAAACCACATGTGGGCGAGTTCGTGGAGGATCGTGATGACGCGGCGCTCGCGCATGGCATCCGTCACCTTCGAGCGGAACACATAGGCCTCGGTGAACGTCACGCAACCCGCGTTCTCCATGGCACCCGCGTTGAACTCGGGCACGAAAATCTGGTCGTACTTGTCGAACGGGTAAGGAAAGTCAAACTTCTCCTCGTAGAACGCGAATCCTTCACGGGTCTTTTCAAAGATGTACTCGGCGTCGAGGTTCTCCGCGAGGGAGGCGCGGCAGTAGGCGCCCAGGGGGATGATGCGGCCGTCGAGGCTGGTGAGCTCACCTGTCGAGCCAACGTAGGGTCCGGCAACAATCGCTGTCACATACGACGACAGGCGGGGCGTGTGACCGAAGGCCCAGGTGGCGGTCTCGTCCCCGTTATCGATGGCTGGGGGAGTCGGCTGGTTGCTCATCACATTCCAGTAAGCAGGCGCCGTGATCGTGAACTGGAATGTCGCCTTCAGGTCGGGCTGCTCAAAGACCGTAAACACACGCCGCGAGTCGGGCACCTCGAACTGTGAATACAAGTAGACCTCGCCATCGACCGGGTCAACAAAACGGTGCAGGCCTTCGCCGGTGTTTGTGTACGCAAAATCACCATCAACAACCAGCGTGTTTTGGGCGACCAGGCCGTCGAGCTGGATGCGCGCACCGTCGAAAACCTTGGCTGCATCGAGTTCGACACCGTTGAGGGTTATCGAGTGAATCGTGCGAGCGATGGCGTCAATGAAAGTGTTCGTGCCGGGCTTTGCGGAGAAGGTCACCTTGGTGGTGCTGCCGAAAACTTCTGCTCCGCGGGTGAGGTCAAGTTTGATCTCGTAAGACTCCACCTTGAGAGCGGCGGCGCGCTCCTGGGCTTCGAGGCGGGTGAGGTTTTCTCCGGGCACAACTTCTCCGATTCTTCGCGGTCCTGCGTGGCTGCTCCTTCAGCCTATCCGCCCTAAAATCAAGGCATGCGCATCCACATCGCCACCGACCACGCCGGTCTCGAATTCAGTCAATTTCTTCAGACCCACTTGACCAACGCTGGTCACGAGGTCATCGATCATGGCCCGCAGGAGTATGACGCCCTCGATGATTACCCGGCGTTCTGTATCAACGCGGCGGCAGCCGTGGCCCACGACCAGGCCTCGGGTGTTGAGGCACTCGGTGTTGTCTTTGGTGGTTCGGGCAATGGTGAGCAGATTGCGGCTAACAAGGTCAAGGGGATTCGCGCCGCACTGGTGTGGAGCCAGGCCACTGCGCAGCTTGCCCGCGAGCACAACAATGCGAACGTGATCTCGATTGGTGCCCGCCAGCACACGCTCGAAGAGGCCGTGTCATTTATCGACACGTTCATCGCGGAGCCTTTCCCAGGTGATGAGCGACACGTTCGACGCATCGCTCAACTGGCCGAGTACGAGACCACCGGCGATATCGCTGGCAAGGGTGTCGACCACTACTAATGCCTGAGGGCCATTCCGTCCATCGTATTGCGCGTCAGTTTGCCCGCAATTTCGTCGGCAAACAGGTGCTCGCGAGTTCGCCCCAAGGGCGGTTTGCTGCAGGGTCGGCCGAAGTGTCAGGGCAGACCATGGTTGACGCCTGGGCTGTGGGCAAGCAGATGTTCCTCAAGTTCAAGGGCGGGCAGTGGATTCGCGTTCACCTGGGCATCTATGGCGCGTGGGACTTCGCCGGGGCGGTAGAGATGGATGCGACGATTGCCAGTGCCAACGGCCGGATGGGGCAAACCAATGCCCGGGGCACGGTGTTCGACGCGGACGGGGAGAACTCCCTGAGCTCGATTGGTGCGCCCAGAAAAACACGCGTTCGCATGGCGGAATCCGAGAAATCCTCGACACTCGCGGAGTTCCCGCCTGAGCCGGTCGGCCAGGTGCGCTTGCGCCTGCTCACCGATACCGTGTGTGCAGATTTGCGCGGTCCAACGGCGTGCGAGCTTCTGACCGAGGGGCAGGTTCTTGCTGTCGTCGACAAGCTCGGACCTGACCCCCAGCACGATTCGGGCAAGAAAGCCGAGGCGAAGTTCATCGAGCGGCTTCGAAAGAAGTCGACGCCTGTGGGTCTCCAACTCATGGATCAGTCCGTGGTCGCCGGTATCGGCAACGTATATCGCGCAGAGATGCTCTTCCGGGCCGGGCTCGATCCATACAAGCCCGGGTCATCCCTCACCGTCGACGAAGCTCGTGCACTTTGGAAAGACTGGGTGAAGCTCCTGGCTATCGGTGTGGAAACCGGGCAGATGATGACGATGGATGGCCTGCGTGGCAAGAAGTGGGAGGCTGCCATGGCCAACCGCGAGGACCGGCACTGGGTTTACAAGCGCGAGGGCTTGCCGTGCCGAAAGTGTGGAACGAACATCCGTCTCGACATGATGGCGTCGCGGAAGCTCTATTGGTGTCCCAGCTGTCAGACTTGACGCCATGAGACGGACGCTGGTGAACGCACGCATTCCGGGTGAACGCGGGCTTTTCGGAAGCGGAATCAATGTCGTCATCGACGACGGCATCATCTCCGACATTGAGTTCATCGGGCAAACGGGTTCGTTCAACCTGCCGCAGGGCGGCGCCGAAGATGATGAGGTCATTGACTTGGGCGGTCGATATCTCATCCCGGGTCTCTGGGACTCCCACGTTCACTTTGGGCAATGGGCCCAGATTCGCCGCCGACTCGACGTTTCTGAGGCGCAAAACCCGACGCACGCTGCGGAAATCGTTGCCACCTATCTGGCCAATCGATTTGTGGGTGCCGGATCGAACGCGGTGCAGGAAGTTGTCGGTTTCGGGTGGCGGGGAACCTTCTGGCAGGACAGCCCGCATAAGGAGCTCTTGGACCGTTACACAGGGTCCACTCCTGTCGTTCTGTTCAGCGTCGACCTTCACTCTGTCTGGTTGAATTCGGCCGCTCTGGCCAACCGTGGCATCGTGCACGCCACGGGTCTGCTCGTCGAAGAAGAGTGCTACGCGGTTGATAAATCGGTTCAACAGGTGTCAGACGACGTGCTGGACGAGTGGGTGCAGGAGGCATCGCGTGAGGCTGCTGCTCGAGGCGTTGTCGGAATTGTCGACTTCGAACTCGCGTGGAACGCCGAGTCGTGGCGTCGGCGCATCCGCAACGGCAACGATTTGCTTCGGGTGGAGTTTGGCATTTATCCCGACGATCTCGATCGTGCCATTGAGTCGGGCTTGCGCACGGGCGACATCATCGCGTCTACAGAGGGCCTGCTCAGTGTCGGCCCGCTGAAAGTGATTACAGATGGGTCACTCGGATCGAAGACCGCCTATTGTTCGCACGCCTATCCGGGCATGACGGGCGCGCGGGCACGAGGTATTTTGAACGTCCCGCCGAAGGAACTGCGGGCACTGATGCGCGCAGCCAACGACAACGGACTTGATTCCGCCATCCACGCCATTGGTGACGAGGCGAACAAGCTCGCCCTGGACGCGTTTGAAGCTGTTGGTGCGCAAGGGTCTATCGAGCACGCTCAATTGGTTAGCCCCGAAGACATTGAGCGCATGGGCGGATTGGACATCATCGCCAGCGTTCAACCCGAACATCTGATGGACGATCGTGACGCCATCGAGGAACTTTGGGCCGGTCGGGAAGGTAATGCTTTCCCGCTTGCCCAAATGCTCGATGCAGATGTTGTGCTGCGGTTTGGTTCGGATGCGCCCGTCGCGCCACTCGACCCGTGGCACGCCATTTCTTCAGCAGTGGGCCGCTCCCGTGATGGGCGAGAGCCGTGGTATCCCGACCAGGCCGTCAGTGTCGAAGACGCCCTCGCGGCCTCGAGCCGAACTCGGTTCGCCGTGGGGGAGCCCGCAGACCTCGTCGCTGTCGAACTTGACCCGCTGAGCTGCAGTGTTGACGAGTTGCGCAGCATGCCAGTTGCGGCAACATTCCTGGCTGGTAGGCCAACGTTCCTCGCGCTTTAGCGGGTCATATTTGACATCCGTCCTCGGTTTTTACAAAATGTAGAACATACTTCTACGGTTCGTAGAAACTCCTCGAAAGGATACGACATGTCTCGCATTGCGAAAGCCGTCATTGCCGGTTCAGCTGCAGCCGCCCTCGTGCTGGCGCCTATGGCTGCCCAAGCCCACGTCAGCATTCGCCCAGGCCTCGTCATCAATACTGATGGCACGGTGACGGCTGCGACTTCCGTCACGAGCGGAAAGTCGGGCTACCTCTACTTCCGCCCGGGTCACGGCTGCGCCGGCTCGGCACAAGAAGGAAACCCGGCAACTGGCCTCCTGTTCAGTGACTCCAAGTTCGCAACCCACGCCTTCACCGTGACCGTCCCTAGTGACGCCCTAGGCACAGGGACCAACGCCACGACGATCGCAACGGTTCCTGCTGCGCCCAAGGCCCAGTACATTCCTGGCTGGAAGAGCACTTCGCGCTACAACGCAGACAGCAAGTCGTGGACGATTACGTGGTCAGCAATCTCCTCGGCATACGACATTCCAGATGCGAGCGACAATGAAGACGCTTCTTCAACGACCTCGGGTGGAAACGTCTTCGCCGAGTTTGGCGTCTCAGTCAAGTGGAATTCAGACAGCACTGGCAAGGCAGTCAAGTTCCCCGCCCAGCAGTTCTGCTCCGTCCCGAAGTCGGCCGCGAGTGCAACGAAGGTGACACGCACGGGTAGCGCGTCAGCTCGCAGCTTCACCATCGCTGCCAACAAGAAGAACAAGAATGTCGCGGTTGACCTCAGTATCGTGAGCAAAACCGCCGACAACGTCGGCACGGCTCCCGCTGACAAGGCCGAGACCACTTCGCCAGCAGCCCTCCAGAACGTGAAGCTCTCGGCCACCGGGGCGAAGAAGTTCACTCTGTCGGCTGCGGACAGCGCAAAGGCGAATGTCGCCGGTGCCCTCATTGTGATCAAGCGACACAGTGACGGGAAGGTCCTGGGCTACTACGGTGGATCAACCAAGGCTCGCACGTTGGTGATCAACTGGAACGGCACCAACCCTGCCACAACCGGATACGTGAACGGCGTGTGGACGGAAGCTAGCGCTGCACCTTCTGTGACCGTTCAGTAGGCGCGTGCGCAAAGCATTCCTCGCTCTAGCGCTGGTAGCGCTCACCTTCGGGTGGGCGCTACCAGCGTTTGCCCATGCCCAACTTGTTGACTCCTCGCCTGCCGTTGGAGCAACACTTCATGTGGCACCCACCCACGTCTCAATCACATTCGATGGTGACCTCATCGATCTGGGGACGCCGAATTCAAATGTCATTGAGGTGACTAACCAGTCCGGAAAACGCCTGGACACAGGAGCGACCCGACTGTCGGGAGCGACAGTGGACGTCGACGTGGCGGGACTGACCGCTTCGGGGGTCTACACGGTTACTTACTCCGTGGTTTCAGAAGACGGACACCCCGTTTCGAATTCGTTCCAATTTCAACTCATCTCGGGTTCTTCCTCCGCGGTGACATCTGGACCCAGCAAAACCCCGGTCAAGACTCCGGTGCCAGCGAAATCATCGCTGACTGCGACACCTTCGCCGACCGTCACCCCAAGTGGGGCGCAGCCCTCGGCTGTCTCCACCGGCCCAGGCGCACCATCCGCAGGGGCGACTTCGTCCTCATCTAGTGCGGGCGTGCAACCTTGGCTGGTGGCCAGCCTGACCCTGCTCGTCGGAATTGTCGTGGTGGCAGGTGTGCTTGTGATGGTGCGCCGTGCGAAGACAAGGTCGGGCGACAAGTAGCCTGAGGGCATGAGCGATACCTTGCCTCCCTGCCCCAAATGCCAGAGTGAGTACTCCTACGAGAGCGGTGCTTTGCTCGTGTGCCCCGAGTGTGCGCACGAGTGGAACCCGGAGGATGTCTGGGATTCCGAAGGCGGTGCCGAGGCGGTCGTCAAAGATGCCATGGGTAACGTTCTCGCCGATGGTGACACCGTGACGGTCATCAAAGACCTCAAGGTTAAGGGCTATCCCAACGCGATCAAAGTGGGCACCAAGGTGCGCAACATCCGCCTGATCGATGCGGCCAACGGTCACGACATTGATTGCAAAGTGGACGGGTTTGGCCAGATGCAGCTCAAGTCATCCGTGGTCAAGAAAGTTCTCTAAACCAGCGCAGCAATGCATGAAAAAAGCCCGCCAATTCGGCGGGCTTTTCACTGTGGAGGGGATGACGGGAATCGAACCCGCACCATCAGTTTGGAAGACTGAGGCTCTACCATT
>CAZPVE010000052.1:0-6573 GCA_964589925.1 uncultured Aurantimicrobium sp.
AAGCACGCTGTGCTTGCTGGCTCTGTCGATCACCGACCATGTGCTGCAGACCCAGGGCAGTCACATCGCCGTGTGGCCGTTCTACGTCTTCACGACCATCAACTCGATGGCCGCAACGGTCACGGGTGCGACTCGCTTCTCGGTGGTGCCACGCATCGTTCCGATCGAACTCATCCCCAGCGCGAGCGCTCTCAACGGCATGTCGATGGGCGCACAGCTGACGCTCGGCCCCGCGCTCGCCGGTGTTCTCGTGGCGACCTCGGGCTACCCCTGGACATTTGCCGCCGACCTTCTGCTGAGTGCCACCGGCTTCCTGGGCATCGTCACGCTGCCGCGCATCCCGCCGCTTTCTGAGGTGACGAGGCCGGGCTGGACGGCGTTCAAAGAGACCCTCGCCTATCTGCGAACCACGCCAGCGGTTACCACGGGTTTCTTCATCGACATCATCGCGATGACTCTGGGGCGGCCCTATGTTTTGCTTCCGGCCGTCGGCGCACTCGTCATCGGTGGAGGCCCCATCACAGTGGGTGTCCTCACTGCCGCCGCGGCCATCGGCAGCTTCTCGGCCAGCTTGTTTAGTGGCCCGGTGAAGCACATCCACCGCCACGGCGTCGCAATCGTGAACGCTGTGGCGCTCTTCGGCCTGTTCGTCATGCTCTTCGGCGTCGTCATTGCCGTGATGCAGACGGGGTTCTTTGGCACTGCCGGGGCCTCGTGGTCTGAGGTCAACATCGTGGCGCTGGGCTTGGCCTGCCTCGCCTTCTTTGGCACCGGAGCCTCGGACGAGGTGTCGGCGATCTTCCGTTCGTCCATGCTGCTGACCGTGGTTCCCGACGACATGCGCGGCCGCCTGCAGGGCATCTTCTTTGCCGTTGTGCACGGCGGCCCGCGCCTCGGCGACCTCTACGCGGGTATCGCTGCGGGGCTCGTCGCGCTGTGGTTCCCGCCCTTGTTCGGTGGCATCGTGATCATCGTCGCGATGTTCGTGATTCTGCGATTCGCTCGCGAGCTGCGCAACTACGACAGTCGCACCATTCTGGGTCCGCAGGCCTAGGCCACCGCAACGCCTGAGGGCGGAGAGCCACCCCCGGTTCGACACGGTGAGAAAGATAGGATTATCTCGTGCTGCTTTCAGATCGCGATATTAAGGCCGAGTTCGATGCCGGGCGTATTGCCCTCGACCCGTACGACCCGACGATGATTCAACCGTCGAGCATTGATGTGCGCATCGACCGCTACTTCCGTCTTTTCGACAACCACAAGTACCCCTACATCGACCCGCGCGAAGACCAGTCTGACCTCACGCGCCTGGTTGAGGTCGATCCCGACCAGCCGTTCATCCTTCACCCGGGCGAGTTCGTGCTGGGCGCCACCTACGAGCAGGTCACACTCCCCGATGACATCGCCGCTCGCCTCGAGGGAAAGAGCTCACTCGGTCGTCTGGGCCTTCTCACCCACTCAACTGCTGGCTTCATTGACCCCGGCTTCTCGGGTCACGTCACGCTCGAGCTTTCGAACATGGCAACCCTGCCCATCAAGCTGTGGCCTGGCATGAAGATTGGCCAGCTGTGCTTCTTCCGCCTGTCGTCGGCTGCCGAGAATCCTTACGGTTCAGCCGCCTACAAGTCGCGTTACCTCGGTCAGCGCGGCCCGACGGCCTCCCGCTCGTTCATGAACTTCCACCTCACCGACGTCAGTGCAACAGACGCCGGCAAAATCGGCGGCTAGTTATTCGCCTCGGCCTTAGGGCTGAGAAACACCGGTGGTCATCGAGCTCCAGATCCACTCGGTCACGCGGTCGGCGGTGGGCAACGGCTTCATGTTGAGCCATTCGCGCACGATGCTGATGAACGAGCCGGCGATACTGGCGGCGGCAATGTTGAGGGGGACTTTCACTGACCCCGTCGGCGCCATGCCCAGGCCGTTCAGGGCCAGAGCCATCACGCGGCCACGCAGCTGAGCGACCATCGCGGGCGAGCCGGTTGGCCCGAGGATGGTGCGGTAGAGCGGTGCGTTCTCACGAACGTGCTCGACAAACTTGTGGATCATCTCGCGTGGGTCAGCGCCCGGCGCATTGAGGGCCTTGGCCTCGATCTGTGCGGCGGCCTGCTCAACAAAGGAGTCGAGGGCGTCGGCGAGAAGCTCTTCTTTGTCGGCGTAGTGCTGATAGAAGGTGCTGCGGTTGACGCCAGCGGCATCCGTAATGTCTGAAATCGAAACGCTCGCGTAGTCGGATTCGCGGCACAGGCCAAGCAGCGCTTCGTGCAAGCTGCTTCTCGTGCGAGCGATTCGGGGATCCACGTCGAGCCCTCCCTGTTAATGAGCTGTTAAAGATTTTACCGATTTTGATTAACCAACACCTGTTACTTATCCTACAAGTGTTGGTTTTCTCAGCTTAGGGACATTTCGTGGCGCAACTTCTCTTCCGTCTCGGCCAGTTTTCGGCCAAGCGAGCCTGGCTCATCGTTGCGACCTGGGTTCTCGTGCTTGGTCTTGCCATGGGTGCCGCCTTCGGTCTCGGTGGCAAGCTCTCCAGCAGCATGACCCTCAACGGCACTCCGGCGCAGACGGTCATCGACCAGCTCAAGAAGTCATTCCCCTCAGCGTCCCGAGGCAGCGGCCAGGTTGTGTTCCACACCACCACCGGCGAGCCCTTTACCGCCTCGCAGAAGTCCGCCATAAATAAGGCTCTGGAATCGACCAGTGCGCTCGCCTCTGTGGATGGCGTGATGAATCCGTTTACTGCGCAGGCCGCCAAAGACGCCAAGATCGCTGAACTAGCGGATGCGCAGAAGAAGCTCGCGAACGCCCCTGCTGACCTTGCCGCCGCCCAGGCGAAGATTGACGATGGCCGCAAGCAGATTGCTGCCGCACAAGCCAAGCTTGATGCCGGCCAGAAGCAGGTCACCGCTGGTGTTGCCCAGGTTGCCGCCGCTCGTCCGGGCCTGCTGACCAACAAGGCACAGCTCGAAGCAGCACTGGCTCAGGCGCCGGGTAACGCAACCCTCACCGCCCAGCTTGCGCAGGTCAACGGTGGCCTCGCCAAGCTCGATGAGACCTCGGCCACTCTTGCCGCATCCCAGGCCCAAATCACCGCTGGCGTGAAAGAACTGGCAGCACAGAAGGCCAAACTCGACGCTGGGCAAGCAGACCTCACGAAGGCACGCAACGAACTGCCCGCTCAGGCTGAGAAGCTCGCCTGGGGTGAGCAGCTGCTTGCCGCCGCGACGAACTACCGCGCTGTCTCGGCCGACGGCCAGACCGCCCTCGGTGCCGTGTACTTCAAGACTCCGCTCAGCGATGTTTCTCCCGAGGCCAAGGCATCCGTTGTGTCTGCCCTGTCGGCAGCCGAAATCCCTGGCGTGAGCATTGACTTCTCCAAGGAGCTCGCGACCTCGCTGGGCACGCTCGTTGGTCCGGGGGAGATGGCTGGTCTACTTATCGCGGCCATCGTGCTGTTCATCATGCTGGGCACCCTGATTGCTGCCGGCCTCCCGGTGCTCACCGCACTGCTCGGCGTTGGCGTGAGCGCGCTTGGTGCGTTCGGTCTCTCGGCGTTCGTTGAGATGAACTCGACGACCCCCACGCTTGCCGTGATGCTGGGTCTCGCCGTCGGTATCGACTACTCGCTCTTCATCCTGAACCGTCACCGTCGCCAGCTGAAGGCGGGCATGGATGTTCGGCACTCGATCGCGCTTGCCAACGGAACCTCGGGCAGCGCTGTTCTGTTCGCCGGCATGACCGTGATCATCGCCCTGCTGGCGCTCAACCTGACGGGCATCGGATTCCTCGGACTCATGGGAACCATCGGAGCCGCGGCCATTCTCATCGCGGTGCTTGCCGCACTCACATTCACTCCCGCACTCATGCGCTTCACCGGCCTCAAGGTGCTGAGCCGCCGCGAGCGTCGTCTTCGTGCGCAGATCCTCGACGGAAACCTCCCCGAGGTTTCGGAGAAGGTCAAGGCGAAGCGCGACCGCGAGGTGTGGGCGGCCAAGCACCCGGTCGTCGCCCTGCTCGGCACGGTTGCCGTGCTCGCCGTGGTTGCGCTGCCCCTGCTGACCATGCGCCTCGGATTGCCTGACGGTTCGTCGGAGCCCGTCGAGTCGACCCAGTACAAGGCGTTCCAGCTCACCAGTGAAGGATTCGGTGCGGGCTTCAACGGCCAAATCACCGCCGCGGTCACTTTCGACAAGGCGCTTGTCGGTGACGGCGTTCTCAAGGCGCAGGCCGAGATTGCCACCGACCTGATGAAGGCCAAGAACGTTGTTTCGGTTGTGGCCGGTTCTGCCTCGGCAGACAACAAGACGCTTGTCTTCTCGGTTGTGCCCAAGGATGGCCCTGCGTCAGTGTCCACCGAAAACGTTGTCACCGAGCTGCGTGCGCTTGCCCCCGAGATCGAGACCCAGACGGGCGGCCAGCTCGGCGTGACCGGCATGGCTCCGATCAACATCGACATCTCTCAAAAGCTTGGCGCTGCCCTGCCCCTCTACTTGGGCACAGTGCTCGGCTTGAGCATCCTGTTGCTGATTCTGGTGTTCCGCTCGATTTGGGTGCCCATCATCGCCAGCGCGGGCTTCTTGCTCTCGGTGCTTGCCAGCATGGGTGCGGTCACGGCTGTGTACCAGTGGGGTTGGCTCGGCCCGGTCTTTGGCGTGCACGACCCGGGCCCCATCATGAACTTCTTGCCGACGATATTGATTGGCGTGCTGTTCGGTTTGGCCATGGACTACCAGCTGTTCATCGCCACGGGTATTCGTGAAGCGTGGGCCCACGGCGAAAGCGCTCGCTCGGCCATCAGTCACGGTGTTCGTGCCGGCCGCGCGGTTGTCATTGCCGCAGCAATCATCATGGTTGCTGTGTTCGGAAGCTTCGCCTTCGCCGAGTCGACCATGATTCGCCCGATGGGATTCGGCCTGGGCATCGGCGTGCTCATTGACGCCTTCCTGGTTCGCCTCCTGCTGGTGCCGGCTCTGCTGCGACTGCTGGGCGACAAGGCCTGGTGGCTGCCGATGTGGCTCGACCGCATCCTGCCGGATGTCGACATCGAGGGCGCCAAGCTTGAGCGCGCTCAGGCCAAAGAAGAGGTTGTGCTCGTCGCCTAGGTGTCGAGCGCGACGGGTTGCTCGCTAGAGCAGGCCGCGTGCTGCGAGCTCGGGCAGCTGCAGGGTGAGCCAGGGGCTGAAGGCCCAGGGGGTCGAAGTGACAGCCGCGAGGAGTTCGAGGCTGTCTACCCAGAGGAACTCTTCGACTTCGTCGTCAGCGGGGTTGGGTTCGCCGACAGCACGAGCGATGTAGACGGGGCAAATCTCGTTTTCAACGACACCGGATGCGTCAACCGCGCGGTAACGGAACTCCGGGATTGCCTCGCGCACATCCGTGACGGTCAGCCCCAGCTCACGTTCGGCGCGACGGTGAAGTGCGGCAACGGAGTCTTCGCCCGGAGCTGGGTGGCCACAGAACGAGTTCGTCCAGACACCGGGCCAGGTCTTCTTCGACAGTGCCCGTCGGGTGACCAGAAGTTTGCCCTCGTCGTTGAACACGTGGCACGAGAAGGCCAGGTGCAGGGGAGTATCGGCCGTGTGAACCGTCGCCTTTGCCGCCGAGCCAATCGGGGTCCCCGATTGGTCGAGCAAAACAACCAGTTCTTCCACAGTCGTCCTCTCTGACGGGGGCTTGGGTTCGTTAGTCTGAAAGCGTGAATGATCGCGCGCGACCTGACTCCAGCCTAACCAGCTTGAGCGCGGGCACGAGCGCACAATCTGACCTCTATGACCAGGTTGCTCACGAGACCGCGCGCACGGTCATTTACCGTTATTCGACCTCGTTTGGAATGGCGACCAAGCTGCTCGCTGAGCCGGTTCGCGGCCAGGTCGAGGACATCTACGCACTCGTTCGTTTGGCCGACGAAATTGTGGACGGCGTCGCCGCCACCGCGGGTGTGGAGGCCGGCGAAATCCGGCGCATGCTCGACGAACTTGAGACCGAGACCGAGCGGGCCATGACCACCGGCTACAGCACCAACTTGATCGTGCATGCCTTCGCGCGCACTGCCCGAGCCACCGGGATTACTCCCGAGCTCACCCGTCCGTTCTTCGCCAGTATGCGTGCCGACATCACCGAATCGACGCATACGCCCGAGACCTTCGACAGCTATGTCTACGGTTCGGCCGAGGTCGTTGGCCTGATGTGCCTGCAGGCGTTCTTGGCCGAGGGCACCTACACGCCGAAAGAGCGCGAGCGGTTTGTTGCCGGCGCCCGCGCTTTGGGGGCAGCGTTCCAGAAGGTCAACTTCTTGCGCGACCTTTCGGCCGATGTCGACGCTCTCGGCCGCAGCTACTTTCCAGGCATCGACATCGCGACTCTGACTGACGCCCAGAAGCTCGAGCTGGTCGCCGACATCGACGCTGACCTCGCAGTTTCGGCTGCGGTAGTTCCCGACCTCCCGGCCAGCAGTCGCCGAGCAGTGGCTCTCGCCCAGTCGCTGTTTGCCGAGCTCAACCGTCGCATTTCGCGCACCCCAGCCTCAGCTCTCAAGACCACCCGCGTGCGGGTTCCCAACCCGGTCAAGGC
>CAZPVE010000053.1:0-6533 GCA_964589925.1 uncultured Aurantimicrobium sp.
CTGGCTTCTTGGGCGCGCGCGCCTTAGCCGGAGTGGCCGGCTTGTCGGCAGCAGAAGAAGGGGTGTTTGGGTCGACCACGTTGTGCTTTCTGTCGGGAGTAGAACTCAATTCCAAACGAGCTTAGCGCGATTACTCACCCTCAGAGATTGGGGTGACAACAACCAGAAGGTCGCCCGCCTCAACCTGAGCTGTCGATCCGATGGCCACTCGCTCGACTCGTCCCGTAATCGGCGAAGTGATCGCAGCCTCCATCTTCATGGCCTCGATGGAAGCCACCGGCTCGCCCGCCGCAACGGTTGCACCGACTTCAACCTTGAGTGAAACCACACCGGCAAACGGAGCCGGAACATGTCCTGGCTGCGACGCATCGGCCTTCTCGGCAGAGCGGGTTTCAACCGTAATGGAGCGGTCACGCACGAAGACGGGACGAAGCTGACCGTTCAAGGTGGTCATGACGGTTCGGATTCCCTTGTCGTCTGCTGCGCCAATGGCCTCCAGCTCGACGTAGAGGCGAACGCCCGGGGCAATCTCAACCACGTGCTCCACGCCTACCTCGAGACCGTAAAGGTATTCGATGGTCTTGAGCACAGAAAGGTCGCCATACTGCTCGCGAGACTGCTCGTAGGCCGCAGTGGGGGCTGGGAAGAGCAAACGGTTCAGCGTTGCGCGACGCTCCGCTGCGGTGCCGTTCAGTCCAGCGCGGTCCGCGTCGGTGAGTTCGCCGACTTCGATGTTGACGGTACGACCGGCAAGCACCTTCGAGCGGAACGGCTCAGGCCATCCACCGGGCAGATCTCCCAGCTCGCCCGCCATAAAGCCCACGACCGAGTCGGGAATGTCGTACTTTTCGGGATTCGCCTCAAAGTCGGCAGGGTCGGCCTTGACAGCCGCGAGGTGCAGCGCGAGGTCACCAACGACCTTGGATGAAGGTGTCACCTTGGGCACACGACCCAGGATGCGGTCGGCGGCGGCGTACATGTCTTCGATGAGTTCGAAGTCGTTAGCCAAGCCCAGAGCGATGGCCTGCTGACGCAGGTTCGAGAGCTGTCCACCCGGAATCTCGTGGTGGTACACGCGACCCGTCGGCGCGGGCAGGCCCGACTCGAACGGACGGTAGACCCGGCGCACGGCCTCCCAGTAGGGCTCGAGGTCGGAGACCGCATCCAGGCTCAGCTCGGTTGCGCGCTCGGTGTTCGCGAGGGCTGCTACCAATGCCGATGCAGATGGCTGGCTCGTAGTGCCAGAAAGAGGCGCACTTGCAACATCGACCGCGTCAGCACCGGCAGCAGCAGCAGCCAGCAGGGTGGCAAGCTGCCCGCCGGCAGTGTCGTGCGTGTGCACCTGAACCGGCAGGTCGAAGCGCGAGCGCAGAGCAGACACCAACTTGGAAGCCGCGACGGGACGCAGCAGACCAGCCATGTCCTTGATCGCCAGAATGTGCGCACCAGCATCGACAATCTGCTCTGCCAGGCGCAGGTAGTAGTCGAGGGTGTAGAGGTCTTCGGCCGGGTTCAGCAGGTTGCCGGTGTAGCAGAGCGCACCCTCGGCAACCGTGGTTCCGGTCTCCAGGACGGCATCAATTGCAGGGCGCATCTGGCTGACGTCGTTGAGTGCATCGAAGATGCGGAAGATGTCCACGCCAGCAGACGCCGCTTCAGAGACGAACGCCTTGGTGACCTCGGTGGGGTACGGCGTGTAGCCAACCGTGTTGCGCCCGCGTAGAAGCATCTGAATGGCAACGTTGGGCAGGGCCTCACGCAGCTTGGCCAGACGCTCCCAGGGGTCTTCACCCAAGAAGCGAAGGGCAACATCGTAGGTTGCTCCACCCCAGGCCTCAACCGAGAGCAGTTCGGGTGTCATGCGAGCGACATACGGTGCGGCAATCAGCAGGTCTTTGGTGCGTACGCGAGTGGCAAGGAGCGACTGGTGAGCGTCTCGGAATGTGGTCTCGGTCACAGCCACAGCGGTCTGATCGCGCAGAGCCTTGGCAAAGCCGACAGGGCCGAGCTCGAGCAAGCGCTGACGCGATCCTGCGGGTGCCGCAGCGCTGAGGTCAATACGAGGAAGCTTGGCCTTGGGATCTGGCGCGCCTTGGCGTGAACCGTAGGGCTTATTCACGGTCACGTCGACGAGCCAGTTCAACACCTTGGTTCCGCGGTCACGGGACTCACGACCGGCCAGCAGGTGCGGACGCTCCTCGATGAATGAGGTGCTCACGTCGCCGACCCGGAACGACGGGTCATCGAGAACTGCCTGCAAGAACGGGATGTTCGTCGCGACGCCACGGATGCGGAACTCGGCGAGCGCGCGGCTGGCTCGCGACACAGCCGTCGCGAAGTCGCGACCACGGCAGGTGAGCTTGGCCAACATGGAGTCGAAGTGGGGGCTGATCTGCGCGCCGGGGTTGATGGTTCCACCGTCGAGACGAACACCGGCTCCACCGGGTGAACGGTACGTCGTGATCTTTCCGGTGTCGGGGCGGAAGCCCTGCGAAGGGTCTTCTGTGGTGATGCGGCACTGGAGCGCGGCACCGTGCAAGTGGATCTGCGACTGGGTGAGGCCGATCTGCTCGAGGGTCTCCCCCGCGGCAATACGCATCTGTGCCTGAACCAGGTCAACGTCGGTTACCTCTTCGGTCACCGTGTGCTCCACCTGGATGCGCGGGTTCATCTCGATGAAGACGTGCTGTCCGGCTCGAGGCCCGGCAGTGTCCATGAGGAACTCGACAGTTCCCGCGTTCTCGTATCCGATGGAACGAGCAAAGGCGATGGCGTCGCGGTAGAGCGCGTCACGCTGCTCTTCGCTTAGTCCGGGAGCTGGAGCAATCTCGATGACTTTTTGGTGGCGGCGCTGGACCGAGCAGTCACGCTCGAAGAGGTGAACGGTTTCGCCCGTGGCATCGGCAAGAATCTGCACCTCGATGTGGCGCGGACGAAGCACAGCCTGCTCAAGAAACATGCGGCCATCACCGAAGGCGCTGACAGCCTCACGCATGGCAGCCTCGAGGGCATCGCGCAGGTCTTCACGCTTCTCGACGCGACGCATGCCGCGTCCGCCTCCGCCGGCAACAGCCTTAGCGAAGATGGGGAATCCGATCTCGTCCGCAGTAGCAAGGAGCTCGTCAATGTTCTCGGTGGCAGGGCTCGATGCCAGAACCGGAACACCAGCGGCGATGGCCTGCTCCTTGGCGGTTACCTTGTTTCCGGCCTGCTGCAGAACGCGCGCGGGCGGACCGATGAAGGCGATGCCGTTGTCGGCAGCAGCCTGGGCAAGTTCGGGGTTCTCCGAAAGAAAGCCGTAGCCAGGGTAGATAGCGTCCGCACCAGAGAGCTTGGCGACACGAATGATCTCGGCGACATCGAGGTACGCGCGAACAGGGTGGCCCTCAACGCCAATCTGGTATGCCTCGTCAGCTTTCTGACGGTGGAGCGACGTTCGGTCTTCATAGGGGAAAACGGCAACGGTTTTCGCACCCAGTTCGTAAGCCGCACGAAACGCCCTAATCGCAATTTCCCCGCGATTAGCTACCAGTATTTTCTTAAACAACCGTCGAGCCCTTCAGTTATCGCCGCATCGATACCGAGTTATGACTCCTAGCCTACTCAACGGTAACCTCGTATTCGTGCACGTACTTTCTGTGAGCTCATTTAAGGGCGGAGTCGGCAAGACGACTGTGACCCTCGGGCTCGCATCGGCCGCGTTTGCTCGAGAGCTTCGCACCCTCGTCATCGACCTGGACCCTCAATCGGATGTCTCCACAGGTCTCGGCGTGAAGCCCGGCAACACCGCGAGTGTCGCCGACGTGCTCGCGCATCCCAAACTCAAGATTGTTCGCCAGGCCATCGCCCCCAGCGGCTGGAGCATCCCCGATCATCCCCCGGTGGATGTCATGGTGGGCTCCCCTTCTGCCATCAACTTCGACGGACCCCACCCCACAACTCGTGAAATCTGGAAGCTTGAAGAGGCTCTGGCCACCATCGAAGCGGACTACGACCTCGTTCTGATTGACTGCCCGCCGAGCTTCAACGCGCTGACTCGCACGGCGTGGGCAGCCAGTGACCGAGTCCTCGTCGTGACCGAACCGGGATTGTTCTCTGTTGCCGCTGCCGACCGTGCGCTCCGCGCGATCGAGGAGGTTCGTCGTGGACTGAGCCCCCGCCTGCAGCCCTTGGGTATCGTGATGAACCGCGTGCGCAGTCAATCGCTCGAACACCAGTTCCGCATCAAGGAGCTCAAAGACATGTTCGGGCCGCTGATCCTCAACGTTCAGTTGCCCGAGCGCACATCACTGCAGCAGGCCCAGGGTGCAGCTCGACCGGTTCACACCTGGCCGGGTGAACCCGCGCAAGAAATGGCCGGACTCTTTGACCAAATGCTCGATCGCGTGTTGCGAGCAGCACGGTTCGACGATTCAGCCTCATAGCGAGGCTTAGGGCGAGGCGTTCTAGCCCGTTTTGCGAACACGACGAGCCGCCAGCTCGTCAGCAGGGTCAATCTGCTCAGTCTCAAGCTCAACGAGGCTCGATTCAACTTCGCGAAGTACCTTGCCAATGGCAATGCCAAAAACACCCTGGCCGTGGCTGATGAGGTCGATAACCTCGTCGTTTGACGTGCAGAGGTAGACACTCGCGCCATCGCTCATCAGCGTGGTCTGAGCCAGGTCGTAGATACCGGCTTCACGCAGCTGCTCAACAGCCGAACGGATCTGCTGCAGCGAGATGCCGGTGTCGAGAAGTCGCTTCACCAGCTTGAGAACAAGGATGTCCTGGAAGCCATAGAGACGCTGTGAACCCGAACCCGATGCGTCACGCACGGTGGGAACAACGAGTTCGGTGCGAGCCCAGTAGTCAAGCTGACGGTAGGTGATGCCGGCGGCGCGAGCGGCAACAGCACCGCGGTAGCCCATGGAGTCATCACGCACGGGAAGGCCGTCGGTGAACAGCAAGCCGAGGCTCAAGCGCTCATCATCGCGATTTACTTCACTCACGAGACAACCCTCCTTCTACAAAAACTTTAAGCTTCAACCTTTAGTTGAAGTTTCACTAATCTAACGAACGAACTTCCCCGAACTCAGGAAGTGCTTAATTTGCTGTTCGGCGTGTCGCGAGGATAGCTCCCGGCAACAGCTCGCTCCTACCTTACGCCGGTGGGCGGGTTTAGGAGAGGTGTTCAGCAATCACTGATCGAAGCAGAGCCGCCCGAACAACGTCTACCTGATCGACCAATTCGCGGGCACGCTCGTTGGCTCGGGCGCGACCACCAGCACTCGGCTTGGCGAGGACACCAGCGATGGATCGCTCAATCAGAGCAAACTCTCGCTCAGCGGCAGCACGCAGAGTGCGCAAGTGACGAGGCTCAATTCCCGCCTTCTGCAACTCTGCCAGCGAGGCGAGCGTTGCAACCGCGTCATCTCCGTAGGACTCAGCGGCAGCAAGGAATCCTGCCGAGATGGCATCCTGCAACAGGTTCTTCGTGGCACCAGCAGCAGCGACAAGTTCCTCGCGGGTGCGGCGCGTGCGCGAAACAACAGCCGAACCCTCATCAAGCCCGGTCGAGTGCGGCAGGCCGGCAGTCTCGCCGCGCTCGAGAGCGTCGAGGTGTGCGGCGATGACCTTAAGCGGAAGATAGCGATCGCGCTGCATCGTGAGAATCAGGCGGACGCGCTGCACATCTTCAGGCGAGTACTTGCGGTACCCAGCCTCGGTGCGCTGGGGCGTAACGAGACCCTCGTCTTCAAGGAACCGAAGCTTCGACTGAGCGAGGTCCGGGAACTCCGGGAGGAGCTTGGCCTGAACCTGGCCGATGCTGAGGAGGGAGCGCGCGGCTGCCTTGTCTGCCGCCGCCATTAGGCCCTACCCACCGAAATGTCTGCGGGCGAAGCGAAATACATGAGGTGGAACTTTCCGACCAAAACCTCGTCGCCGTCGTTCAGGTCAATGCGGTCGTGACGCTCGCCACCGACGAAGGTTCCGTTCAGCGATCCGAGGTCGCGCATTTCAAAGCCTCGAGGAGTGCGACGGAACTCGGCGTGACGACGTGAAACCGTGACGTCATCCAAGAAGATTTCGGAGTTGGGGTGACGACCGGCAATCGAAACGTCGGTGTCGAGAAGGAATCGCGATCCGCGGCTGGGTCCGCGGTGTACCAGCAAGAGAGCTGCGCCCGAGGGAATTGCGGCAATTGCTTCGCGCTCGTCGGCCGTCAATTCCGCGTGTGCAACGAGTGACTGGTCGAGGACAGGAGCGGCAAAAGCGGAGGTGTCTGAACTGGTCGCCGAAGAGCCGTTCGACGACGAATCTGACGCGTTGCTCACTTGAACGACCCTCCCTTTCACTTCACCTTATATGAATGAGCGCCGCTCTAAAATACAGGAACCCAAAGGAGGGTTTCATGAACGGTTTGACTGTCAGTCTGTGGGTTTTAGCTGGAGCCTGCTTCGTAACATGGTTACTTTCTGTCATCACGAAAGACACATCCTGGGTTGACCGAATCTGGTCAATCATCCCGGTGGTCTACCTCTGGATTTTCGCCG
>CAZPVE010000054.1:0-6470 GCA_964589925.1 uncultured Aurantimicrobium sp.
TCGATGCGACCGAGGTCTTCTTCGCTCATGGTGCCGGCCTTGCAGGCGCCCACGGCTTCGAAAGCATCGATGATGGTTACGGCCTTTTCAGTGCCATCAGACAGGCGAACCCATCCCGGGGCAATCGAACCGGCGTAAAGAAAAACGGATGCCAAGTTGAGGCGGGCAGCAGCCATCAGCATTCCGGGAAGCGACTTGTCGCAACCGGCAAGCAGAACAGAACCGTCGAGGCGTTCAGCCTGCATCACGGTCTCAACGGAGTCGGCAATAACCTCGCGGGAAACCAGCGAGAAGTGCATACCCTCGTGGCCCATCGAGATTCCGTCGGAGACGGAAACGGTGCCGAACTGAAGCGGGTAACCGCCGCCGGAGTGCACGCCCTCTTTGCAGGCCTGTGCCAGGCGGTCGAGGCTCAGGTTGCAGGGGGTGATCTCGTTCCAGCTCGATGCCACACCAATCTGGGGCTTCGACCAGTCTTCGTCACCCATACCGACAGCGCGAAGCATTCCGCGCGAAGCGGCCTTCTCGATACCGTCGGTTACATCCCGGCTGCGGGGCTTCATGTCGATTTCTGCCATAACGATAAGTCTATGCCGAGAGACCCCCGCAAACCTCGCGAACAAGGCTTCATCCGGGCTTCGCACGGCGTTCACCTAACGCACAGCCAATCCATAGGGATTGAGGCGTACGGTGAAGACAAATGATAAAAATCGGCATGAGTGCATCCTGCGTCTACCCCCTCTCTGTAGAGCACGGCTTTCGCCTTGCCTCAGCTGTGGGCTTCGATGGTGTCGAGGTCATGGTCACCAACGACAAGATGACCCAGAACGCGGCTCGTCTGCTCGACCTCTCCGATCACTACGAGCAGCCAATCCTGTCGATTCACGCCCCCGTCTTGCTGCTCACACACTTTGTTTGGGGTCGAGACCCTCAGGTCAAGCTAGAAAAGTCGGCTGAGCTGGCGGCAGAAGTTGGCGCGTCGACGGTGGTCGTGCATCCCCCGTTCAGGTGGCAAGCCGGATACGCCGAGCGCTTTCTCGACATCGTGCGCCAGACCAGCGACGACTACGGCGTGCACATTGCCGTCGAAAACATGTTCCCGTGGCGCGTTCGCAACACCTCCATTGCCGCGTACGCTCCCGGCCCAGACCCGCGTGAACTCGATTGCGACGCGGTGACCCTCGACTTTTCGCACGCAGCGCTCTCGGGCCACGACAGCCTCGAACTCATGCACGCGTTCGGTGATCGCCTCAAGCATGTTCACCTGTGCGACGGATCCGGCCCCGACGAAGACCAGCGCGTTTTTGACGAACACCTTTTGCCCGGACAGGGCGGTCAACCCGTTGCCGAAGTGCTGCGCCACCTGGCGACGACCGGTTGGAAGGGCAACATCGTTGCTGAGGTCAACACGCGCAAGGCCAAGACCGAAGCCGACCGCATCGACCTCCTGCAGCAAACGCTTGATTTCGCCAGGCTGCACACGACGGTCGAACTCGCTGTAGCCTAAGAACCTGCCCGCGGGGAAGGTCACGATGCGCAAGTACATTTTCAACTCAGCACTGCTTGGCGTGCTGTTTGGTGGCATCTCACTGACTCGCCAGACGATCAAGAGCCCCCGTAACTGGCGCACCATCCTGATGTGGATCGGCTGGGCAATTTCGATTGCTGTGGCGATTGGCGAAATTCGCGAAGAGGCTCGCGAGGAACAAGAACGTGACGAGTATGGTGTCTGAGTTCACCGGACAAACGGCCCTCGTCACCGGTGCTAGCTCGGGGCTCGGCGTTGAATACGCTCGCTACCTGGCCGCCCGCGGTGCCAACCTCGTTCTTGTGGCTCGTCGCCGCGAGCGCCTGGAGTCGGTAGCCGCGGAGCTCAAGGCAAAATATGGCGTCGACGTGACCGTCATCGCACGCGACCTGAGCAAGCCGCGAGCCGGCGCCACCTTGGTTACCGACATCAATCGTCGTGGCATTCAGCTCGACATTGTCATCAACAACGCCGGCTTCGGCACGTACGGGCCCCTGGTCAACGAGGATGCCGACCGCATCGCCGATGAAGTCGCCCTCAACGTCGGTGCCGTCGTCGACATCTCGCGTGCCACCTTGCCTGGCCTCGTGGAGCGCGACCGCGGCATCTTGGTCAATGTGGCGTCGACCGCCGCGTTCCAGCCCTTATCGAACTTTGCGACCTACGCCGCCACCAAAGCGTTCGTTCTGTCGTTCACCGAGGCGCTCTGGGGTGAAACTGAAGGCACGGGAGTGCGCGTACTCGCTATCTGCCCCGGACCCACCGCGACAGAGTTCTTCGACGTGGCCGGCACCGACGCGACAACTGGCCCCATGGTTCCGGCTGCCCGGGTGATCGAAACCACATTCGAGGCGCTCAAACGGCGCCAACCGAGCGTGATAGACGGGCGCGGAAATCGTCTCGCACCCTTCGTGATGCGTTTTGCCCCACGAAAATTTGTGATTCGCCTCGCCCGCCGGGTAATGAGCCGCAACCGACCTTCGAAGTAGCAGGTGACAGCCCTCTCATAGGGCAGGATAAATGTGACGGACTACCGTCACGAGTGCGATGCGGAGGGTCACGATGACAGCACGCCGACCGCGCATCCTCCTCGTGAGTCGCATCTTTGCACCCGAACCCGGCGCAGCATCGCTGAGATTGATGGCGCTCGCCTCCACGCTCGGCGAATCGGGATTCGACGTCACCGTCGTCACTTCGCAAGCACCCAAGCAATTTCGCGGTGCACCCGACTTGTCCGATGCCTTCCGGGTTCGTCGCGCCCCCGTCTTGCGCGACAAGCTCGGATACGTGCGTGGATACGCGCAGTACATGAGTTTCGATATCCCCGCTTTCTTCCGAGTTGTTTTCTCTCGAAGGTTCGATGCCCTCATCGTGGAACCACCGCCGACGACCGGTGTCTTCATGCGTGTGGCCGCCGCTATTCGACGCGTGCCCTATCTTTACTTCGCAGCGGACATTTGGTCTGACGCGAGTCGGGCAGCGGGGGTCGCGTCATTCGTTTCGCGCACCGTGGCACGCCTCGAGCGCTGGGCCCTCAACGGTGCGAGTACCGTGTTGTCGGTATCAGAGCCTGTCACCGATCGGCTGCGCGAAATGGGGGTCACAACACCCATCACAACCGTGGGGAACGGAATCGACACCGCCACCTTCTGCCTGGATGGGCCCACTCATCGAGGCGAGCGTCCATATTTTCTCTATGCGGGCACCGCTTCAGAGGTGCACGGAGCCAAGATATTCGTTGAGGCGTTTCGTCTGATTGCGGTCGATCATCCAGAGGTTGATCTTGTCTTTCTGGGTCAGGGCGCTGACCGCGACGACATTGAGCACGCGGCGCGTGAGATTGGGGATGCTCGCGTGAGGTTCCTCCCGCGAGTGGAACCGACCGAGGCGGCCACGTGGCTTCGAGGATCAATTGCATCATTGGCCTCCGTGAAGGCCGAACACTACGAACTTGGTTTTCCAACCAAGATGTACGCCTCGGTGGCGTGCGGGGCTCCCGTGATTTATGCCGGAACCGGCCCCGGCAAGGCGTTCGCCGAGAACTCGGTCGTCGGCTGGGCAGTTCCCTACGACGCTTCTGCCATTGCCGGAGCAATGCGCGAAGCCCTCCGAGGCGCGCGAGCCGATGACCGCTCCGGCCGAGCGAACTGGGCCCGGGAGAACGTGTCCATCGACGCGGTTGCGGAGCGGGCTCGTGGCGTCGTGAGCCAAACCGTTTCCTCGTCTCTACGCGCTAAGGATTCCAACCGATGAGCAACCGCCCGCAGATTCTGTGCATTTCGCTTTCGCCGATTACCGGGGACTCCCGCGTGCTCCGGCAGATCAGCGTGCTCGCCGAATTTGGGGACGTCACCACCATCGGTTTTGGGCCCAAGCCTGAACAGGCAACGTCCCACATCGAAGTGCCGGCCGGTCTCGCCACGCTTCCTCAAACAGTTGGTGGTGTCGCCCTTTTGGCCACCCGCCAGTGGAAGCGAGCAGAACTCAAGGCCCCGGCCATTGCGTTCGCCCTCGCGGCCCTAGAAGGCAAGAAGTTTGATCTCGTCGTTGCCAACGAAGCGCGCGTTCTCGCCCTTGCCGATCGGGTCGCTCACGGGGCGCCGATCTGGGCGGATATGCACGAGTGGGCGCCTGAGGAGCGAACCCACATCCTGTCGTGGCGCATCCTGGTTGCTCCGCTGATGACGCACCTGTGCAAGACATACCTGCCGCGGGCAACGGCGGTGACGGCCGTGTGTGGATCTATTGCAGACCTCTACCTCGAGAATTTTGGGGTTCCCACGGCGGTCATGCGCAACTCCGGACCCTGGCGGGATCTCAGCCCACAGCCCGTGGACCCCCAGCACATCCGATTGGTTCACTCGGGCGCAGCCGTCGCCGGACGCGACCTGGAGGGAATGATTGATGTCGTCAAGCGGCTCGATGAGCACTACACCCTTGACATCTACCTGGTGCCCGGCGGAGATGGGGGTGCCTATCTGCAGAGCCTCAAAGACCGTGCCGCGGATTGCCCTCGCATCCAGTTCAAAGCACCGGTAGCTCCCGACGCGCTTCCCTCAACACTCAATGCATACGATGTCGGCGTGTTCTGGATTCCACCCACCCACACGAACGCCCGCCTCACGCTTCCCAATAAATTCTTCGACTACCTTCAGGCGCGATTGGCCATTGCCATCGGTCCGAGCATTGAAATGGAACGGTTGGTCAACGAGTACAAGCTCGGAGTTGTCAGCACAGACTTCACCGTTGACGCCTGCTTGGCCTCCCTCGCGACGTTCACAGTGGACCAAATCGTCGCCGCGAAGAAGGCGGCCGATGACTCGGCTCGCGTCCTCAGCTTTGACGCCGACGCAGAAGTCGCCCGCGAAATCCTTCGAGGCGCCCTCAACGCTGGTTAGAGAGCGTCTCCCGTGAGGCCGGCCAAGCGTGCTTGGAGCGCGAATTCCGGAACACGAGCGACGAGTTCATCGAACGTTCCGGATGCCTCGACACGGCCCTGACTCATGAAGAAGATCACATCGGAGTGCTGAATCGTTGACAGTCGGTGGGCGACGGTGACCACAGTGGTCTTTCCGTGGAGACCCCGAATTGCTGAGGTGACGGCGGCCTCGGTTGCCGTGTCGAGTGCACTGGTGGCCTCATCCATCACCAGAACGAGTGGCTGGGCATAGAGGGCCCGAGCAATACCGAGACGCTGGCGCTGGCCTCCCGATAGAGCTAGTCCTCGCTCGCCAACGGGGGCATCGAGGCCTCCCTCACGGGCCTCGACGAGATCCAACAGCTGAGCGCTCGCCAAACACTCACGCACACGTTCACGGTCATAGTCACCGGTCCAACTTAGGGCCACGTTCTGGCCGACGGTCGAATCAAAGAGCGCCACGTCTTGTGGAACATAGCCCACGTGCGATCGCCATGCCTGGGTCAGCTCCTCAAGCGGGGTGCCATCAATGGCAATCTGGCCTCGGGTTGGCTCGACCAACCCGAGAATGAGGTCGATCATGGTCGACTTGCCGGCGCCCGATGAGCCTACAAACGAGACGGACGCCCCGAAAGGAATAGCCAAGCTGACATCAGAAACTGCCTCAGGCGCATCTGGTGAGTAGGCAAACCCGACCTCAGAGAAAGTGAACGTCTGGGGATGCGCGGGCAGCGGCTTCGAATCTCGAAGGTTGAGGTGTTCCACCGACTTTTCGGCGGCCTGGATCTCTCGGAGTACGGACTCCGCGTGAGGCGCGTTGGCTGTTACTTGGGAGATGATCGACTGGAACCTGACGATCGACGGAGCCATTCGGAAACCGGCCAGGGCGAACAGGGCTACGGCGGTCACGGCCGCGGCGATGCCACCCATGAAGTACCCCACCAAGCCCATCAGCAGGAAGCCTCCAATGATGGCCGACTCCAGGACGTAGCGCGGGACTTGACCCAAAAACTGCATGTTGGAGCGCGCCCGAGAGGACTTCGTGCGATTGGCTCGAACTACGCCGGCGATTTCCTCGGTCTTGTTTCGGAGAGTGACCTCCTTGAGCGCCCCGATCATCTCAGTAACCAGACGCGAGGTGACTCGCGTGTACTGGACATTGACCCGGCCCGCCTGACGCGACCGCTTAGTTACCCAGAAGAAGAGTAAGAAGCCAACGAGCCCGAGATAGACGATTGCGGTGATAGCGATCACCGGCTTGGCTATGGCCAGAACCACAATGATGGCAACGAAGCTCATGAACTCACCGAGGAGCGTCGATCCCGGAAGCAGGAAGGCCGAAATGGTGAGGCCCACACTGCTGTCCGTCATCCGAACAAGGTCGGCGGCGTTTCGCTTCAGGCGCTCGACCCAGGGAGCTTGAATGTAGGTCGTAAAGAGGCGATCGCCAATGATCAGCTCATAATTCGCAAACTTTCGAGTTGCACCCCACAGCAGGGAAACCGCAAGGATGCCCTTGAGGAT